>RFQW01000206.1 GCA_009924765.1 Planctomycetota bacterium
AGTACGCTTTGACCATGCAGGGCCCCGACAAGCACGATTCCTCCGGCGCCGAGAGCTGGCGCGCCCTGCGCATCATGAGCGAGTTCGTGGACGCCACCGACGCGCTGGCCAATCTGGGGCCGGCGGTGTCGGTGTTCGGCAGCGCGCGCACCGAGAAGGACAGCCGCTACTGGAGCATGGCTGAAAGCGTGGGTGCCGGACTTGCGAAGGCGGGATTCGCGGTGATCACCGGCGGCGGTCCCGGCGTGATGGAAGCCGCCAACAAGGGCGCGATGGATGCCGGTGGCAAGAGCGTGGGCCTGAACATCCTGCTGCCGAAGGAGCAGAAGCCCAACCCGTATCAAAGCCTGTCGCTCGACTTCCGCTACTTCTTCATCCGCAAGCTGATGTTCGTGAAGAGCTCGGTGGCCACGCTGTGCATGCCCGGCGGCTTCGGCACGCTGGACGAGCTGTTCGAGGCGCTGACGCTGATGCAGACCATGAAGGCCACGCCGAAGCCGCTGGTGCTGATGGGCCGCGCCTTCTGGCAGGAGATGTTCACCTGGCTGCGCGAAGGCCTGCTGGAGAAGCACCACTACATCGAGCTGCCGGACCTGAACCTGATGCACATCACCGACGATCCGGTGGAAGCGGTGCAGCTGATCAGCGATGTGCATGCGGGCCGGCGCACCTGGGCGCCCCACCTGCCCCGCTTTCCAGAGGATTCGGGCACCGAACTGGGCGAAGGCACGCGACTGGGCGTGTCGCGGCATTCGGGCGACACGTTCGTGACCGGCATGGATTGAAGCGCGCTCAGCGCCACTCGTGGCGTGGATAGCGGCGGCGCAACTCGTTGCGGATCGATGGATACAGCGTGGCCCAGAAGTTGGCCAGGTCGCTGGTCACCTGCAGCGGACGCATGTTGGGCCCCAGGATCTCCAGCGTGAGCGGCACGCGCCCACCCGCCACCGCGGGCGTGCGATCAAGTCCGTACAGCTGCTGGATCTTCGCGCTGCCACGCGGCGGCTTGCCTTCCTCGTAGGTGAGCCGCATCGGGCGCACGCCGCCAGGCAACGCCAGTTCGGTGGGCGCCATGCGATCCACGAAGCGCGCCTCTTCGTGGCCCAGCGCGTCACGCACCGCGTGCAGACACGGGCGGTCCTCGACCTCGCTGGCGCGATGCGCACCGGCGCAGATCTCCATCTGGATCACCGCGATGTCGTCGGGCGTGTAGGTGAGCAGCCCGCGTTCGGGGAACCACTGCGCCACGCAGCGAACGCGCGCGATCCACTGCTCCACCGTTTCATCCCATCCGTGCAGCTTCACGGTGCCGGCCTGCACCTGCGCGGCAAGCAGCCGCTCCGCCTCGGCGCGATCCTGCGCGCGCGGTGGCCGTGCGGTGCTGTCGATGGCCACACCCTCGAAGCGCACGCTCTCGATGCGCTCGATGGCGCGCGAAGCGGCGTTCCACTGCAGCGACTCGTCGATGGCGAAGCGGTCTGGCAGCGCTGCACGAACCCAGGATTCCTCGAGCGGCGTGGCGATGGAGAGGATCTGCGTGGCCGGGTCGGCCGGGTTCTCGTCGGCCTGCAGCGCCAGCAGGAAGCCCGCGCCGGTGACGATGGAGTCGCGGTCCAGGATCGCCTTGCGACGACCGCCCGCGAGCAGGTGCGGCCGCAAGGCGTCGGGGCGCCACACCACGCCATCGCCGTAGCCGGCAAGCATGCTGCGACTCACGGCATCAAGCGGTGCGGCGGCATCGTCACGCGGCCCGCGTCGCACGCAGCGTGCCAGACGATCGGCCGCCTTCGCCGCCTCGCGCGCCGACTCCTCGAACAGTTGCACGCCACGCGGCAGTCGCTCGTTGCCGGCGATGCGCTCCAGCACGCGCTCGCGCGCCACCAGATCGCTCGGCGGATCGCCGTCACGCAGGCACGCAAGCAACGCGCTTCGATCGGCGCCCCGGATGAAGTCGCGCTCATTCGCGATGGCGGCCCAGCGCGCCACGCGCACCGCGCAGCCTTCGCGCGCGGCCTGCTGCAGCGCGGCCGCCAGACGCGGCGGCGCGGGAATGCGGCTCATGGCGCGCCCCATGTCGGTGATGCGACCCTGCGCATCGATGGCGTGCAGCGACTGCAGCAGCGCCACCGCACGCGCCCACGGCTCGGCGGGCGGCTGCTCCACCCACGGAAAGTCGTGCACGCTGCCGGCCAGCGCAGCCACCTGCAGTGCGGTGTCGCTCAGCTCGGCGCGCGCGATCTCGGGTTCGTCGAAGGGCGCGCGCCGCGCGTGATCGGTCTCGCTCCACAGACGCACGCAACGCCCCGCCTCGATGCGACCCGCGCGACCGGCGCGCTGCTCGGCCGCGGCGCGGCTGATGGGCTCCAGACGAAGCGCATCGAGCGATCGGCGCGCATCCACGCGATGCACGCGTGCCAGGCCGCTGTCCACCACGCCGCGCACGCCCGGCACGGTGATCGAGGTCTGCGCCACATTCGTGGCCACCACCACGCGCGGCTTGTCGGATGGCTGCAGCGCCAGATCCTGCTCGCCCGGCGGCATCGATCCATGCAGGCGTCGCAGTTCCAGCTGCCGCGCGCCCGGATGCGCGCGCAACGCGACAAGCGTGCGCTCGATCTCGCCCACGCCCGGCATGAACACCAGCACATCGCCGGCCACTTCCTCGGCCAGACGAACGGCGCGGGCGGCGGCCAGCTCGCACAGGTCCTCGCCTCGCTGCGGTGGCGCGTGCTGCACCGATACCGGATGCGTGCGCCCCTGCACATGCAGGCGCTCGGCACCCAGCGCATCGGCCAATCGCTCGGCATCCAGCGTGGCGCTCATCACCACCAGCTTCAGGTCGGCGCGCCCCGCATCCTGCAGACGCCGCACCGCGGCCACCGCCAGATCGGCCTGCAGACTGCGCTCGTGGAACTCGTCCACCACCACCGCCGCAACACCCGGAAGCGTGGGCTGCTCCAGCAACATGCGAAGGAACACGCCCTCGGTCAGGAAGCCGATGCGCACCGCGTCGCTCCACGCCGCGTCGAAGCGCGTGCGCCAACCCACCGCCTCGCCAGGTCGCGTGCC
Source organism: Planctomycetota bacterium (assembly GCA_009924765.1). Lineage (GTDB taxonomy): Bacteria > Planctomycetota > Phycisphaerae > Phycisphaerales > SM1A02 > SYAC01. The sequence goes on from RFQW01000206.1 coordinate 3,070, forward strand.
AACTTCCTCGGCCACGCGCCGTGCCACCAGTCGCGCGGCAAGCCGACGCGGCTCCAGCACCAGCACCTGGCCCTTCAAGCCGGCTTCAAGCAGCAGCTGTGGAACCTGCGTGGTCTTGCCCGAGCCCGTTTCCGCCGTCAGCACCACGCGATTGCCGCGCGCCAGCGCTGCGGCGAATTCGGCCGCCCGACCACGCACCGGCAGGCTCGATCGCGGCGCGCCGCTCACCGCGTGACCATGCGTGTGCGCACGTCGTCCAGGAAGCGCGTGATCTGTCCCTGCTCGCGCGGGTTGCTCGAGGGCTCCACCTCGCCCTGCCACAGATCCAGGAATCCGGTCACGCCACGATCGCTCATGGTGCCGCTGCCCGCAAAGCGCTCACGCCGCTTCTGATCGCGCTCGCCCTCGCGACGCATGTCGGACAATCGCTCGTCATCGCTCTTCTTGCTGTCCTTGCCGGTGACGGCGCGCTCGGTCAGGCGTTGCCACCGCAGGATCCACTCGTCGATGTACTTGGCGCGCTGCTCGGGTGGCAGCGCCATGTAGCCGCTGGCGCCCTCGGCCAGCGCGTCCTTCATCATGCCGCGCACATTGTCGCGAAGCTGGTCGCGCGCCTTCTGGCCAAGCCCGGCAAGGAACGACGCAGCGGCCGCGCTTTCGCCCGGCTGCATGCCGCGGAAGCGTTCGGCGAACTCGGTCATGAAGCGGATGCGCTCCTCCAGCGGCAGCTTGCTGAAGTCCTTCATGGCGAGGTAGCCCAGCGTGTCATCGACGGGCGTGTCGAAGATGCTCGGCGGCGGACGGAAGCGCGCGAACATCCACCACCATGCCACGCACAGCAGCACGGCCGCGGCCAGCGTGGTGCCGAAGATGCGCATCCATTGCCTTCGCTCCACCAGCGACAGGCGCCAGCGCAGCGATTCGATCCATGCAGGTTCAACCACCGTTGCCTCCTTCCGCCACGCCACCCGTGTCCTCCTCCAACTCGTCCGGCGGCGTGTTCTCGCGCACCGTGCCATCGTTGAACAGCGCGTTGCGCGGCTGGCGCGTGCCGGGATGCCGATCGGCCGA
>RFQW01000207.1 GCA_009924765.1 Planctomycetota bacterium
CAACTGGCTCAGCACGCGTGATATGACCAACAGCACGGTTGGTAACACCACGACGTCGACCTCTGCTGCGTCCTTCGCCAACTACGGCATCTCGAAGGCCGCGTACGGCTTCGAAGTGCGTCGCGCCAAGCTGGAGTTCAGCGGCCACATCTCTGATCCCAGTTGGCAGTACGCAGTGACGCTGGCCTACCAGCAGTACTTCAACAGCAACAACCCCAACACCGGTGGCAACCCCGCGTTCGCGGCTGGTGGTGGTGTGAATCAGGGCGACAACTACGCTGGTGGCATCGGTCTGGAAAACGCCTACGTCAAGAAGGACCTGGGCAACGGCTTCAGCGTGCAGGTCGGCCAGTTCAAGAGCCCCTTCCTCCGCGAATGGCTCGTGAGCAGCAAGTACCAGCTCACCGTGGAGCGTTCGCTCGTGAACACGCTGTTCAGCACCGGCTGGACCCAGGGTCTTCAGGCCAACTGGAACAACGACAACCTGCGCGTGATGGCCAGCTACAACGATGGCGCAAACAACGCCAACCTGGGCTCGGTCTCGGGCACGAACCAGGATCCCGGCGCTTCGTTCCCCGGCAACACCAACGGTGGCGTTGGCTTTGACTCGTGGGCCTTCACCGGCCGCGCCGAGTTCATGGCCTTCGGCAACTGGGCGCAGTTCGATCAGATGACCAGCATGCGTGGTCAGGCTGCTGGCCTTCTGGTCGGTGGTGGTATCAACTGGCAGCGCGGTGGTCAGGACTACTCCGGCACCACGCAGAGCGATCCGGCCAACGTTGCTGCCAACGGCAACGCTGACGCGACGTTCTTCAGCTGGACCGTGGATGCGACCTGGCAGCTCGGTGGAGCCAACCTGTACGGCGCGTGGGTGATGAACACCACCTACGGTCAGCCCAACGGCCAGGCCAACATCATCGGCTACGGCCTGGTGGTTCAGGGTGGCTACTTCATCACCGACGCGATCGAGTTGTTCGGCCGTTGGGAGTGGATGAGCACCTCCAACACCAACAACAACAGTGTCGCCACCGATGACGTCACCACGAACACCGCCAACAACGCGTTCGTGAACAACATCGGCACCATCGGCGCCAACTGGTACATCAGCAAGAACGTCAAGTTCACCACGGACTTCGGCGTCAGCTGGAACGCGGTTACGTTCCAGCAGGGCATCTTTGGTCAGAACATCGCCGGTGCTGATTACCGCACCGAAGGCGCAAACGGCGGCGGCCAGCTCGTGTTCCGCAGCCAGCTGCAGCTCCTGTTCTGATCTGCCTGTGCAGATCGCGTCATCCTGATCGTGTAGTTCGGTCAGTTCACTCAGACTCAACCCCCCGGTCCTTCAAGGGCCGGGGGGTTTTCCTTTTTCGATGCTGCGGTGGATTCGGGGGGGCATTGCCACGCGCCCGCGCCACCTGGGCTGAACGCGCAGGCATCAAGGGCGCGGCGGTGTGCACAACCTGTCAGATGCGCGAGGGTTCGCCGGAGGTTGGGTTCAATTCAACCTGCCCGGACCGGCCGGGTTGTGTGCATTCGGAAACTTCGCAACTCAAGGAATCGAGTCCATGTCCACCCGCCTTCTCCACTCCGCCACCCTGGCTGTTGCCGCGCTGGCCGCCAACGCCTTCGCCGCCGATGCAACGGTGAGTGCCACCACGACCGCCGCCGCCACCACCAATGATGCGGCGCGCATCGCCGCTCTGGAGAAGGCCGTAAGCGACCTGATGCAGGAGAAGGGCGAGAACTGGCTGACCGCGCAACGCGCCAGCGAGATCCGCTCCGTGGTGCAGGATGTGCTCAGCGATGCCGACACGCGCGCCAACCTGGCGGGCACCTCGGCCACCGCCGGCTACGACGACGGATTCTTCATCGCCAGCCCGGATGGCAACTTCAAGTTGAAGGTGAACGGTCAGTTGCAGAACCGGTTTGCGTACAACTGGCTCAGCACGCGCGACATGGAGAACAGCCGAACCGATACGGCCTCCTCTGGTCCAAACACGCCATACACATTCGAGAACCAGGGCATTGCCAAGGCCGCGTACGGATTTGAAACGCGTCGCGCCAAGCTTGCTTTCTCAGGCCACGTGGTGGATCCGGGTTGGCAATACGAGATCGAGTTGGCTTACCAGCAGTTCTTCGGTTCCAACGAGATCGGCACGAACGCGGCAACCGGTGCCAACAGCATTTCGGGCAAGTTGGCTGAGGGTGGTGGTGTGTCGGGTGGCGACAACTACGCCGGCGGATTCACGCTTGAGAATGGCTACATCGAACGGGAACTGGGAAACGGCTTCAGTCTTCGCGTGGGTCAGTTCAAGAGTCCCTTCCTGCGCGAGTGGCTGGTGAGCAGCAAGTATCAGCTTGCGGCAGAACGATCGATCGTGAACACTCTCTTCAGCACCGGCTGGACACAGGGCCTTGAACTGGATTGGCACAACGACCAGTTCCACACCGCCCTGAGCTACAACGACGGTGCGAACAACGCGAACCTTGGATCGGTTTCCGGCACCGGCAACCAGAACAACACCAACGCGGGCGTGGGCTCCGCCCAGTGGGCCTTCACGGGTCGCGCGGACTGGCTGGTGTTCGGCAACTGGAAGCAGATGAACGACTTCTCCAGCATGCGCGGCGAAGCAGCGGCCCTGTTGCTCGGCGGTGGCCTGAACTGGCAGCGCGGTGGACAGGATTTCACGGACACGCAGGTGGTAAATGACACGACGGGTTCCAGCACCACGCCGGCATCCGGCAACTCCGACGCCACCTTCCTGACCTGGACGCTGGATGCCACCTGGGATCTGGGTGGTGCAAGCATCTACGGTGCGTGGATGATGAACACGACCTACAGCATTCCAGGTGGGCGCGAAAACATCAACTCGTTTGGTGCCCTTGTGCAGGGCGCATACTTCATCAGCGACACGGTCGAGCTGTTCGCGCGCTGGGAATGGATGAACACCGAGGACACACCCGGCAACGAGCCGAGTGCCGACATCTCCGTCAATGGCTCCAACGACGCTTTCGTGAACAACATCGGCACGGTGGGCCTGAACTGGTACCTGAGTGGCCGAAGCGTGAAGTTCACCAGCGACGTGGGCGTGAGCTGGAATCCGCAGATCTTCCAGACCGGTCTGTATGGCGACAACATCGCCGGTGCCGACTACCGCACCGAAGGCGAGGGTGGCGGCGGCCAGATCGTGGCCCGCACCCAGCTGCAGCTGCTGTTCTGACAACCGGCGGGTTGCGCGAGCCGCGCTCCCGGATCGCCGGGCAACCACCGGATTGGCCCAAGGCACCCATGGCAACATGGGTGCCTTTTTCGTTGGCGCAACAGGGCCGCCTGCTACCTTGCACGCCGCATGCGTGACGGCAGGTCAATCCAGGAGCGCGCCTGATGCCCGGCACCACCGCCATGCTGTGGGCCGCGGCCGTGCTTGCCCAGTCGCCCGCCGCCACCCCAGACGACCCCATGACCCGCGTGATGCGGGAGTTGGAGGCGTTGCGTCAACAGAACGCTGCGCTGGCTGAGGGGCTGGACGCCATGCGCCGCGAGAACAAGACGCTGCAGGGCAGTGTGGCGGAACTGCAGGCGCAGCAGAACGAGAAGTGGCTTTCGAAGGAGCGCGAGGCCGAGGTGCGCCAGACCGTGGCCGAGGTGATGAAGGATGCCGAAACCCGCAGCGCGCTGCGCGACGGCAGCTTGACATCCGGCTACGTGTACGACCGCGGCTTCTTCATCGCCACCCCGGACGGCAACTTCCGCCTGAACCTGAGCGGACAGCTGCAGATCCGCTATGCGGCAAGCTTCTACAGCAACCGCGACGACACGTTGATCAACGCGAACACCGGCGCCGGCGTGAATCGTGGCACCGGTGCCCCGCCGCCACCCGGTTCCTACCTGAAGAACGTGAGCGGCTTCGAGATCCGGCGCATGAAGCTGGACTTCTTCGGCCACATGATCGATCCGTCGTGGCAGTACCGCGTGATGCTGATCTACAACCAGAACCAGAACGCGCTGCTGACGCCTGGTGGCAACAACGCGGCAGGCGTGGCCGGCAGCAGCAACATGGGCATGGAAGAGGCCATGGTGATCAAGGATCTGGGCGAGGGCTGGAAGATCAGCGTTGGCCAGTTCAAGAGCCC
>RFQW01000208.1 GCA_009924765.1 Planctomycetota bacterium
CCTGCGGCGATGAGTTCGCGCAGTTCGGCGTGTCGTGCGGTGCGGTGAAGCGCCTCGGCCAGCGCCAACGCCGCGTCGAGCGCGATCGGGTGGTTCATGCGCGCGAGCGATTGCAGACGCTCGATGGCCACATCGCTTCGGCCGATGCGGTGATCGATCGCGCTACGGAAGAAGATGGCCTGCGGATCCTTTGGCGCCATCGTGAAGGCGCGCGCGATGGCGCTGTCGGCACGACCCAGCAGGCCCATGCCCAGCGCCGCGCGCGCCACGCCCATCCACGCGGCCAGCACGCCCGGCTGCTTCTGCACCCAGCGTTCGGCCACCTGCAGTGCCTGCGCGAAATCCTGCTGCGAGAGCAGGTGCTGCACTTCGCGCGCGGTGTCGGTGGGCGGCATGGGTGGGGTGTACCGCAGAGCGGCGCCTGCCGCCAATCTCAGTCGCCGTGCTTCTGGCGCAAGCGGCCCGACAGTCGCAGGATCAGCTGCACGCGCTCGAATTCATCGAGCCATGCCTGCATGGTGGCGGCCGCTTCGTCGGCGGGCAGCACTGCGCCGGGCATGGGGCATGCGGGGCCAAGCTGTCGCGCCGCCATCGCGCGATAGCGCGGCAGCGTGCGGTCTCCGAGCAGCGACACGAACTCGAAATCTTCCGCCATCCAGATCACGGTGGGCACGCGATGGCCGCCGCAGATGCGGACCATGTCGCGCAGTTCGGGGTTGGTGTCGCGGTCGATCCAGCGCAGTTCGATCTTGGGGCATGCCTTGGCGATGGCCTGCAGCATGGGGCCTTGCTGCGCGCAGTCGCCGCACCACACGCCGCTGATCACCAGCACGGGCATGTGCCTGGTGAAGGTGGACAGCAGTTCGCGCTGCGCGCCGGTGACGGTGGCCTGCGCCTCGGCGCTGCGCCAACTGCCGGCCTTGGCGGCGTCGGTTGCGAGATAGGCGTCGTAGGGCAGGGCGACCTTGAATGCGGATTGCAGGAGGGCGGCGTTCATGCCGCGCACGATAGCGGATGCGCGTCAGCGCACGCGTTCGCCGTCGGTGCGCGGATCCACCTTCTTGGCGTAGCGGCCGGCGAAGTCGGGCGAACCCACGGCATAGGCCAGTCGCGAGGCGCTGTCCAGCAGTTCGGCGCGCGTGCGGATGAGCGTGCTGCGTGCGGCGGCCAGATCGAGCTCGGCCTGCAGCAGCTCGGGCAGCGTGCGCAGGCCGTTCACGTAGGCCTCGAACATGGCGTCGTAGCTGTCCTGGCTGGCGGTGAGAAGCGATTCGCCGTAGGTGAACTGGCGTTCGGCGGCCAGCTGCTCGAAGTAGGCCTTCCACACATCGCTCAGCGCTTCAAGCTTCAACTTGGTCAGGTCGGCCACCGCGGCGTTGCGCTCGGAGCGTGCCTTGCGCACCGCGTTCACGCGCTCGAAGCCGTCGAAGAGCAGCCAGCTGCCGGTGAGACCCACGGCATAGGTGGGCAGCGTGGTGTCGTACGAGGCGTTCGCCGGCGCAGGATCCGGCGTGTAGTTGTACCACTTGTTCATCACGGCTCCGACCATGCTCACGGTGGGCATGAAGTCGGCTTCGGCCTTCCGGATGCGCGCCTCGGCCTCGCGCACGCGCTGGCCCGCGGCGAGCAGGTCGGGTCGATCGGTGGCGCCCAGCGCCATCAGCTGCTCCACCTTCTTGCCGAGCGATTCGGGCACCGGCAGCTTCTGCAGCGAGAGGATCTCCACCGGCACATCGGCGGACATGCCCAGCTTGCGCGCCAGCGTGCTGCGCGCGTCGAAGGTGGCGCTGCGGGCCGACTCAAGCGTGAAGCGCGCCTGCTCCCAACGCTGTCGTGACACCAGCACATCGGGCATGATCGCCAGGCCCACGCGCAGGCGGTCCTCGACGGCTTCCATCTGCACGCGCGCGGTCTCCACGTTCTGCTCGGCGGTCTCTTCCAGCGCGATCTTGCTGTCCAGCTGGAAGTACGCCGTCTGCACCTCGTACACCAGCGTCTGCAGCGCTCGGTTGAAGGTGAGGTTGGAGGCTTCCATGGCGCGGCGCGCGGCATCGGTGAGCGCGTCGCGGCGACCGAAGTCGACGAGTTCCCAGGTGAGCTCCACGCCCAGATCGCCCTGCGGGCCGCGGTCGAGCAGTCGGCCGGTTTCCTGCGGCAGCGCTTCCTGTCGGTAGCCACCGAAGCCGGTCGCGTTCACGCGCGGCCACCAGAGGCTTTCCATCATGGCCCAATTGGCGGCCGTGACCTTGGCGCGCTCCCACGTGGCACGCGTGGAGGGGTTGTTCTCGAGGGCGTAGCAGATGAGGAAGGTGAGGTCCTTCGGGCCTTCGCCGAAGGGGGACTTACTGACCTGCGTGGGCGGAGGCTGCGGCGCGGGCTCGGCCGACTCGTAGGGCACGGCGGCGTCGCTGGACACGAGCTTGTCGAAGGACTTGTCGTTCCACAGCGCCTCTTCCTGACAGGCGACGAGCACCGTGGCCGCACCGAGCAGGTGCAACGCCAGCAGGCTTTCTCGCGCATGTCGGATTCGAAGCATCGGGCAGAACTGTAGCAGATGGGGGAATGCATTCGCGGCGGCAGGATCGTGGGGGTAGAGTGGCTGTCGCGCCCGAGGCGCACCTTCGCATGGACCACGCGCATCACCACGCATCCGTCGCGCCGAGACTGTGGACGCTGATCAAGTCGGATCTGCGGCCCGATCGCGAGCGTTGGCATCACGCGGCGCGACTGGCGATCGCGGGCATGCTGATCATCGGGCTGCAGCAGACGCTGCGCTTCGAGATCCTGTATCCGGCCATGACCACGCTGCTGGTGGTGACCGAGGTGAAGGGTTTCAGCACGGTCACGCGCTTCGTGCTGAACTTCACGGCCGCCACCTTCGGCAGTGCGGCATCGGTGGCGCTGTGCGCGCTGTTCATCCAGCAGCCGTTCTTCCTGCTGCCGCTGATGTGGGCCTACATCATCCTGATCATGTACTTCATGGGGTCGAGCCGCTACCGCAGCACGCTGTTCATGGCCGGCTACCCGTTCATCGTGATCACCTACATGTCGTTCTTCGACAAGGGGCATGCCGAGCACATCGCGATCATCGTGTACCAGTCGGTGATCACGGGGCTGGCGTGCGCGTCGCTGGTGATGGTGTTCCTGTGGCCACCGGTGCCCATCGAGGCCCTGCGCGAGAAGCTGATCGGTGGCCTGAAGCGCCCGCTCGAGCTGCAGCGGCGTCTGCTGCAGGTGGCGGAGGATGGCGTGCCCCTGGACCTGAGCCAGCATGTGCCCGAGTACTACCGCGCCAAGACGCCCGAACTGGTGGCGTTGCTCGATCAGGCGCAGACCGACCTGTCGTTCGACGACGACGTGCGCCATGACCTGATGTCGCTGATCGCGTTCGACAGCCGTTGTGCGGCATGTCTGGGCATGGTGGTGGATGCCGTCGCGGCGGATGTGTCGAATGCCACGCCGCGGGCGGCGGAGGCGTTGCGCGCGCTTGGTGAACGCATGGAGTGCATGATCGAGCGTCTGGAGCATCCGAAGCGCGAGATCCAGTCGCTGCCGCCGTTGCCGCCGCATGACGACGTGCCCGAGTGGCTGATGCCCCTGTGCAGCGTGGCGCACGAGGCGGAGCGCGTGGCACCTGCGGTGGCGGCCTTCGCCGTGGTGGAGGACAAGCCCGACTTCGGCACGGAGACGCTGCGCAACCTGCGCGACTGCCTGCCCTACCTGTTCCGTCAGCCGGTGCTGAAGCCGAACGTCGCCCAGTTGAAGCACTCCGTGAAGGCCGCAAGCGCCATCATGATCTGCGCGCTGTTCTGCATCGCGCTGAACTGGGCCACCGGGATCGGCTGCGTGGAGACGGTGATGCTGGTGGTGCAGGCGACCTTCGGCGGCACGCTGCTGATCGGCAGCCTGCGCATGGTGGGGGTGGTGATCGCCTATGCGCTTTCCATCTTCGCGGTGATCTGGATCGTGCCGGTGATCACCACCATTCCGGGGTTGCTGGCCATGTTCGGTGTGTACCTGTTCGCCATGGGATACGGCATGCATGGCTCACCGCGCGTGGCCACGCCGGCGCTGCAGATCATGATCGTGCTGGACTTTGCGCTGCTGCAGTTCAACGGGCCGAAC
>RFQW01000209.1 GCA_009924765.1 Planctomycetota bacterium
GTGCGCGACGAGGCGCTGGCCGCGTTCACCGCCTCGCACCGCGTGCTGAGTGCCATCCTGGTGGAAGGCGTGACGAACCGCGTGCGCGTGAGCGTGGACAAGGACGGCATGGCGCCCGCCGGTTTCCGCTCCGTGTCGGCGGTGCTTGAGGACGCGTATCTGGACACCATTCGCGCGCCGCTCGCCACCAACGGAGCCGCGGCGTGAATCTGGGACGAACGCTCGGCATCGCGATGGTGGATCTGCGCACCGCGTGGCGCAGGCCCCTGTGGATCATGCTGCTGATCCTGCTTGCGCTGTTCGCCTTCGGCTTTGCCGTGGGTGGCCTGCGCGTGCAGGCCGGCGATGTGACCGCTGGCGGCAAGCAGGCGTGGATCAACTCGCAGTTCAATGTGGCGTTCTGTGACGGCGCCGTGCTGAGCCTGTTCATCCCGTTCTTTGCGGCCATCGCCGCGGGCCTGCCGCTGCTGCAGGACGTGGATCGCAAGGTGGATCGCGTGCTGCTTGGCACACGCCTCACGCCGCTCGAATATGTGTCGGGTCGGTTCCTTGGAGCCATCGTGCCATTGCTCGTCATCGTGGGCATCTGGGTAGTGCTGCAGGTCGGCTTCTTCGAGCTGTGGCCGCTCAACAACCCCGAGAAGGAGCGTGGCCCGTTCGCGCTGGTGAACTACGTGTGGCCCGCGCTGCTCTTCAGCGTGCCCATCCTGCTCACCATCGCCGGTGGCAGTCTGCTGCTTGGTGCGTGGTCGCGCGCGCCCATCCTGGTGTTTCTGCTGCCGCTGGTCATCCTGATCGGTGGCGCGCTGTTCCTGTGGAGCTGGAGTCCCGAGTGGCTGCCCATGTGGGTGAACCGCCTGCTGATGCTGCTGGATCCAACGGGGCAGCGTTGGATGAGCGAGACCTATCTGAAGGCCGACCGTGGCGTGGACTACTACAACACGCAGCCGGTGATGATGGACGGCATGTTCGCGCTGAGTCGCGTGGCGTGGTGCGTGGCGGGCCTGCTGGCCGTGCCGCTGACGGCGCGCACCATGTTCCGGCGTCAGCGCTCATCGATCGAGCGGCGCCTGACGCCCGAGGCCGCGAAGCAACTTGTTGCCAGCGCGCCTGCGCTTGTGACGGCGCCGGCATCCGCGCCGCGCATTCGCCTCGCCGACATGCGCATGCACACGCAGGCTCCCGGCCTGCTCGCCGGCCTGTGGGCCGTGTTGCGCAACGAGCTGCGCGTGCTGCTGCGCAGCCCCGGCGTGTGGCTGTTCACGCCGCTCATCATCCTGCAGGTGGTGGGCAGCAGTCTGGTCAGCACCGCGTGGCTGGGCACCGAGCGCCTGGCAACCACCGGTTCGCTGGCCACCAGCGCCTTCAACACGCTCACGCTGCTGCTGATCTTCCTCACGCTGTTCTACACCGTGGAAAGCATGGTGCGCGAGGAGCGACTGGGCTTCGCGGGTCTGCTGCGAACCAGCGCGGTGCGCACCAGCAGTCTGCTGGTGGGCAAGATCCTGGCCAACGCCGCGCTTGCGCTGGTGCTGATGGCCGCCACGGTGCTGGCCTGCACCATCGTGCTGGTGGTGCAGGTGGTGCGCACCGGCATCTGGCCACCCTTCGAGTTCATGCGCTTCGTCCAGATCTGGGGACTGGTGCTCACGCCCACGCTGATCGTGTGGTGCGCCTTCGTGGCGCTGGTGCAGGGCGTGGTGCGCAACCGCTACGCCAGCTACGGCATCGGACTCGGCGTACTGGTGCTCACCGGTTGGATGCAGACGCGTGGCTACCTCACATGGGTCGGCAACTGGCACATGTGGAGCACCATGGTGTGGAGCGATCTCGATCGCCTCGAGTTCCTGCGGCCATCCATCATCGCCAATCGCCTGTTCGTGCTGTCCCTGGCGGCGCTGTTTCTGCTTGGCGCGGCGGCGGTGCATCCGCGCCGCACCGTGGATTGGCAGCGCGTGATCGATCGCCTGAAGCCGTGGCCCATCTTCAAGGGTGTGCTGCGAATCAGTCCGTTGCTTGCGCTGGTGATCGGCCTGGGCATCTACAACTGGATCCAGGCCCGCACCGGCTTCCAGGGCGCCATCGCCGAGCGTCAGGGCCGCGACTACTGGAAGCGCAACGACGCCACATTCCGCGATGCACCCTTGCCTGCGCTGACCAAGGTCACGGGCAGCGTGGACATCGATCCCTTCGCCCGCAGCCTGAAGGTGGAAGGCACCTATGTGCTGCGCAATCCGCATGACAAGCCCATGGAGCAGATTCCGCTCACGCAGGGCGAGCACTATCGCAACCTGAAGTGGACGCTGAACGGCAAGCCGATGGAACCCCTGAAGAAGGATTCGCTCGAACCGCCACCATCGGTCGAGGATCGCGCGGGCCTGTGGGTGTTCACCCCCGAGAAGCCGCTCGCCAAGGGCGACAGCGTGACCATCGGCTTCTCGTTCGACGGCGTGTTCCCGAGCGGCTGGACCCGCAATGGCGGCGGCGCCAGCGAGTTCATCCTGCCTTCGGGTGTGGTGCTCACCAACTTCTCGCCAAGCTTCATGCCGGTGATCGGCTATCAGGAAGGCGTGGGCGTGGACGAGCGCAACGCCACTGACCCCAAGGAGCCACTACCTGATGCATGGAAGGATCTCACCGATCCCGCCTTCGGCAGCGCATGGGGCTACGACGTGACGGTGAAGGTGACCGGGCCGGACAACTGGACGCTGAACAGCGTGGGCATTCCGGGCGAGCCGGTGGTGAAGGATGGTCGCAAGACGGTGACGTGGACCAGCGATCACCCCGTTCGCTTCTTCAACATCGCGGGCGGGCCGCTGGAGCGCGCCGATGGCACGGCCGTCAGCATCTTCCACAGCGCGCGGCATCCGTGGAACATCAAGACCATGACCGAGGCGCTGGACGCCAGCCGCGAGTTCTACGGCAAGTGGTTCGCGCCGTATCCGCGCCGCGATCTGCGCCTGACCGAGTTCCCGGGGCTTGCCGGCTACGCGCAGGGTTTCCCCGGCAACATCACCTTCAGCGAGTCGATCGGCTTCCTCACCAAGCCGGGCGGCGCCGACGATGTGGATCTGGTGTTCTATGTCACCGCGCACGAGGCGGGCCATCAGTGGTGGGGCAACATGCTCATGCCGGGCAAGGGTCCCGGCGGCAATGTGCTCAGCGAGGGCCTGGCCAACTTCAGCGCGCTGCTGCTCACGCTTGAGAAGCGCGGCGAGGATCAGCGGCAGCGCATGCTGCGCGAGTGGGAAGACCAGTACGTGAACGGCCGCAACGCCGACAGCGAGCGCCCGCTCGTTCGCCTGTCGGGCACGCGCCCGGGCGACAGCACCACCACCTACGACAAGGGCGGCTGGGTCTTCTGGATGATGATGGAGATGATGGGTCGCGACCAGATGCTGGCCGGCCTGCAGGACTTCATCCGCACCTACCAGAACGGCCCGGACTTCCCGCTGCTGCAGGACTTCATCGTGGTGATGCGTCGCCACGCGAAGGACCTGCCCACCTTCGATGCCTTCACCCGCCAGTGGTTCGAGCAGGTGGTGGTGCCCGAGTTCAAGCTGTGGGACACCAAGGTCACGCAGGCGGATACCGACACCTGGATCGTGGAGTGCACGCTCGAGAACGCAGGCACCGGCACGGTGCAGGTGGAAGTGGGCGCGATCGGCGCCGAGCCCAAGCGCGACCCCAAGGCACCCGCCGATGCCAAGCCCGAGAAGGCTCCCAAGGCCCTGGCGCTGGTGTCGATCGGGGCAGGAGAGCGCAAGCCCGTGCGAATCGCCTGTCCGTTCGAGCCGGTGAAGGCCCAGGTGGATCCGGACGTGCACATGCTGCAGGTGCGCCGCAAGTTGGCGGAAGTCACGCTGCCCAAGCCGGTGAAGGCGGTGGTGCAGACCCCGGCCGAACCAGCCGCGACGCCCGCAACCACCCGCTGAAGGGGCGGCGCCGCCTTCGGCCTGCATCCACAGGTGGTGCACCGCCACCCGACCCGTGCTGGCGACAGCGACGGCGTGAGGGCCATTTTTGACCACGCGCGGCCCATCTTGCCGATCTCCGACCCATGGCTCGGAAATCGTCCAAGGCTGTTTCACGCCCCTCTTCAGGGG
>RFQW01000210.1 GCA_009924765.1 Planctomycetota bacterium
GCGAACTGCTGCTGGCCGGCGAGCTGGATGGCTTCCGCGTGGTGGTGGAGACGCTGGCCGCCGAATTCGATCCCATGGAAGTGGCCGCCGCCGCCGTTCGCATGGCGCACGAAGCCACCAGCGGCGACGCGGCGAACGAGGACGAGGTGCACATTCCGGCCATCGAAAGCTTCGCGCGTCCACAGCCCGCGTTCCGTGACGGTGGCGGTCAGCATGCGCCGCGCGGCGACGAGTTCAAGGGCAAGAAGCCCGCAGGCTGGAAGAAGTCAGGGCCTGCCGATGCGCCGTGGCAGAAGCCGGGCAAGAAGCAGCAGGGTGGTTGGGATGCACCCGCCGCCCCGGAGCGCGGCTGGAAGCGCGGCGCCGATCGGCCCGGGCAGCAGGGTGGTGGTCCGGCCCACGCGCGCGACATGACGCGCATCTACATCGGTGCCGGCACGCGCATGGGCATTCGCCCTGCCGATCTGGTGGGTGCCATCGCCAACGAGGCCGACGTGAACCCGCGCGGCATCGGCGGCATCGAGATCGCCGCCGAAGGTGATGTGGATCGCGTCATCCAGGCCCTGCGCGGCGCCACGCTGCGTGGCCGCAAGGTGAAGGTGAACCGGGATCTCGGCATTCGGAAGTAAGTGCACCGAACGGGGGGGTGGTGCGGTTGTGTCCAATACAAACACTTCACATTGGAACAATCGTGAAAACTCGCGCAGACCCGAGGCCATGTTTTGAGATTTGTCACATGAATAAGTGACAAACTTGCAAGAACAATTTGGAGTTCGGGGTCGGGAATAGAGCCTGCTGATGCATGCAGGCGCACGCCAGCGTCGACATGCGACAGGAAGAATCGTGCGCGTCCGCGGGGCGCGTTGCCCGATGCCTGCCGACCCAACTGGCGTACGCAAAGAAGGACCCCCACGATGCAATTGGACCAACTGAACTCGACCGAACTCGCCTCCATGCTTGGCCGCCTCGATCCGCTCGTGATGGCGGTCGACGCCGAAGGAACCATTCTGGATCGGCACATCTGCAACAACGAACGCGTGCCGTTGGACATGCTGGATGCGCGCTCGCTGCGCGCCGTGCTGTCCACCGAGGTGTGCAGCGAGTGGCTACGCATGATCCGCCTTGCCGCCGTGGAGCGCAGCGTGGCAAGCGCATCGTGATCCTGGACGGTCGTGGCCACGAGGCCGTGTGCTCGCCGTACACCGTCGACCACGGTGGTTTGAAGCTCGAAGCGGCGTTGCTCAGTCTTCTGCCCACCGCGCTGTGCGCCAACGCCTATGTGGTGCAACCCACCGGCACGCGCCTGCTGTTGAAGGCGCACGAGTGGGGGCCTCTCGAAACGCTCAGTCGTTGCCAGCTGGACACGCTTCGCAATGTCACCATGGGCCTGAGCAACGATGAGATCGCGACGAAGATCTGTCGCACCAAGCGCGCGGTGGAATGGCACATCCGCTATCTGAACCAGCAGCTGGGCATCTCGGGTCGCGAGCGGTTGGCCATGATCGGTCGCGATGCCGGCCTGTGCTGCTTCTCCGGCTGCGAATGGAGTTCGTTGCTGAAGACGCGACCCGCGCGCAGGCCAGGCGTGGATCCCATGGAGCCGGATGCGACCGCGCATCCGATCGCGGCGTGATGGGTGCCATGCACATGCACCGCAGTGTGTGCCATCACGCATCCATCACCGAAGTCGAAAGTTCTTCGATTCGCAGAACATTTTCGCCGGTTCTGAAACACGAACCAGCGCTTCAAAAGCTCGAAATCCATGCGCGTGCGTCTTTCGCGGATCGCATGGAATATGAACAATGCATGTTGTTCCGGGGACGAGCGCCGTGTTGGCGCCCGGGTGAGCAAGCGGTTTCACGGCAGTTCTCATCATTGCTTGTGTTCGGCTCGCACATTTCACAAGGGGGCTCCACTCATGGAGAGCCACAATCCATCGTCCGAGGTGGTTGCAGCACTGTGCCGGCAAGTCGATCCACTGGTCCTGCTGATCGATGCAGGCGGACATGTGGTGATGCGATATCCGTGCCGCAACCCGCGCTTCCCAACCGATGTCCGTGAAGCGCCCAGCCTGCAATCGTTCCTGTCGGCACCGGTGTGCCGCGAGTGGATGCGGCTGGTCGAGCTGGCGCTGCGTGATGCGCAAGGCAGCGCAACGGCCATCGTGATTCTGGATGGTCTGGCGCATCAGCTTGTATGCGTGCGCCGCGCGTCAACGCAGACGCCTGATGCCATCAGCGCCGTGGCATGGCTCTGCCTGCTGCCATGGCCCGTTGGCAGCGATGAAGCCGCGCCTGCGCCTCGACATGTGCTCACCCAGCATGAGTGGGGCCCTCTTGAACCGTTGAGCCGTGGCCAACTGGACACCTTGCGCCACCTCACCATCGGTCTTGGCAACGAGGAGATCGCGAAGAAGGTGAGGCGCACCAAGCGCGCCGTGGAGTGGCACATTCGCCACCTGAACCAGCAGCTCGGTGCCTCGGGGCGTGAGCGACTGGCAATGATCGGGCGCGATGCGGGCCTGCACTGTTTCGGTGATCAGGCCTGGCAGCAGATCCTGCGCACACGCCCGGCGCGGCGTTGTGTCGAGGGCGAGGAAACGCCCGACCATGCCCACGATACGGTGGATTCGCAGGGATCCGCGGTGGCGTGAAGTCGGCGCACAGGCCGCGAGGATTCGATGTCGGTGGCGTTCACGATCTCCACGGTCGGAGTCTTTTGTCGATACCTTCCGGCGCATGCAAAGCATCATCCGATCCATCGGTCTCGCCCTCGCCTCTTCCACGCTGTGCGCGTGCGTGAACATTTCCCAGAACGGTTCCTCCAAGTCCACCGGTAACGCTGCGGCGAACACCGTGGGTCGCACCGACGGCATCGCCCCGGGCTGTGCGCGCACCGAACTGGCCGCGGGCAACCAGCGCTTCCTGAAGGGTGGTATGGCGGCCCACGCCTGGCAGCAGGAGAAGGTGGTCAAGACCGGCGAGTTTGGACAGAGCCCCTCGGTGGCCATCCTCAGCTGCTCCGATTCGCGCGTGCCGCTGGAGATCATCTTCGATCAGGGCGTGGGCGACCTGTTTCCCGTGCGCACGGCCGGCTTCGTGAACTGCGTCGAGGCCACTGGCACCTTCGAGTACGGCGTGCTGGCGCTGGGCGTGAACACCATGATGGTGCTCGGCCACACCAAGTGCGGCGCCGTGAACGCCACGCTTGAGGGCAAGCCGCTGCCCGGCAGCATCCCCATGATCGCCAAGGCCATCCAGCCCGCCGTGGCCGACCTGCTGAAGAACAAGAAGGATGCCACCGTGAACGATCTGATGAACGCGGCCGTGGAAGCGAACGTGCGCTATCAGATGAAGCAGGTGATGGGCAGCAGCGAAATGCTTCGCAAGGCGCAGGCCGATGGCAAGCTGACGCTGCTCATGGCCATCTACGACGTGGATACCGGCGAAGTGCGTTTCCTCGACTGATCGCCACATCCGACGACCGCAAAGACAAGACCCCCGAGGCGCGTGCCTCGGGGGTCTTTCGTTTCACGGTTGTTGGGTGCCGATCAGGGGCACGGTCCGTAGCTGAGCAGCAGCAGCGCCACGTCGCCGTTGTTCACGTCGCCGCTGCCGTCAAGGTCGCTGGTGCAACCCGCGCAAGGACCGAAGTCGAGCAGCATGAAGGCGATGTCGCCCGAGGTCACCTGGCCGTCGCCGTCCAGATCCTCGGGGCAGGGCGTTCCGCCGCAACCAGCCGGTGCCGGCGATGCCGCGTTGTGCGGCACCGGTGCGGTGACGATGGTGAAGTCCGCCGAGTTGTTGTCGGTGTCATCACGGCCATTGTTGTTCCGCACGGCGCCAGTGGTCGTGGACAGCGCGGCAGTGGCGGTGCCCTCTGGGCAGTTGCCGGTGCCATAGGCCAGCTTGTCCACCAGCGTGCCGGCCGTCTCGGATCCGCACGCCTTGTTGGAGTTCACCGCGTTGAACAGCGCCACCTTGCCGTTGGTCGCGCTCATGGCGATGTTGAAGGTGAAGTCGGCCGTCACGGGCAGTGCACCGCCTGCGGTGCTGCCGGTGGCGCTGGCCACCAGCAGGTACTGGCC
>RFQW01000022.1 GCA_009924765.1 Planctomycetota bacterium
CCGATACGTGGCCCGCAACCAGCGCGTGGTAGGCCTTCTGCACCTGTCGGGCCTCGAAGGCCATGCTGAGTCGGCGGTGTGTGTCTGTGTCGGTGGCCAGCACCATCACGCCGCTGGTGTCGCGATCAAGGCGGTGCACGATGCGCGCGCCGGGAAATCGCTGTGCCACGCGCGCCACCAGGCAGTCCGCCTTCTCGGGTCCGATGCCGGGCACGCTGAGCAGTCCGCATGCCTTGTCCA
This sequence comes from Planctomycetota bacterium, assembly GCA_009924765.1. Lineage (GTDB taxonomy): Bacteria > Planctomycetota > Phycisphaerae > Phycisphaerales > SM1A02 > SYAC01. The sequence goes on from RFQW01000022.1 coordinate 241, forward strand.
CCACCACGAAGCCGGCGCCCTGTGCGAGCACGCGGTAGCCGTTGGGCAGTGATGACTCGGTCGGTGTCACGATGCGGTCGAGGGTAGTGCCTTCGTGTCATGCGGCAAATGTGCGACGCAGGTTCCACTTCCTGCATCAGGCCTGAACCAAATGCCTCTATGCTTCGCCCCCATGTCCACCGACACACCCGCCGTGAAGGCCCTGAAGCTGGCGCTCGACAATGCACGACTTGGTCGCGAGCACTGGTGGCTGTGGGGCATCGCGGGCGTGTGCATCCTGGTGGATGGCTACAGCATGTTCATCACGGCGGTGGCCATGCCGCTGCTGCAGAAGCACTTCAACATGACGGCGGCGCAGCAGGGTTTCGCGGGGGCGGCGCTGGTGATGGGCGCCATGGTCGGCGCCACCGCCGGCGGCCGGTTGAGCGATCGATTCGGACGCCGCCGCATGTTCATCGCCATCCTGGTTGCATTCCTGATCGGCTTCGTGATGCAGGCCACCGCACCCAGCCTGAATGCCTACCTGTTCTGGCAGCTGGAACTCGGTGCCGCGATCGGCGTTGGCTATCCGGTGTGCGCCACCTACATCAGCGAATACATGCCCACGGCGTTTCGTGGCCGCATGCTGATCGGCCTGTTCGCCTTCCAGGCGGTGGGCGCGCTGCTGGCATCCCTCTCCGGATCCAACGCGATCCGCGCCGTCAACTCGGTGGAGGCGTGGCGCGTGATGATCGGTCTTGGCGCATTGCCGGCGGTGGTCGGCCTGATCTTCTGCCTGCGCATGCCCGAAAGCGCGCGCTGGCTGCTGGCGCGTGATCGCATTGCCGAAGCCACCGAACTGGTGAAGCGCTTCATCGCGCCGACGCCGTTGCCCGCGCTGCCTGCCAACACGCCGGGCACCGCGCAGCCACCCGCGGAGAACCTGTCCACGCTGCAGGTGCTGAAGGAGATGGCCAGTCCCAAGATGCGCCGGGACGCCGTGCTGGCGGTGGTGCCGTGGTTCATGTGCGACGCGGTGCACTTCGCCATCGTCATGTTCGCGCCGTTCATCCTGGAGAAGATGCTGCAGGCGGATGGTCTTCCGTTTCTCGACGGCTGCATCCGCGCCGCGCAGGCCAACCTGCTGCTCAGCGTTTCGCTGCTGATCGGCTTCGGTTTGAACTGCTGGATGATCGATCGCGTGGGCCGCATGAAGCTGCAGGTGTTCGGCTTCCTCGGCATGGCCGCGTCGCTGGGCGTGCTGGGCTGGTTCGCTTCGATGGCGCACGCGAACCCCGGCGATCGCACGCCCGTGATGCTGATGTTCTTCGCATTCATCGGTTTCAACCTGTGCCTGAACATCGGGCCGAACGCCACCACATTCATGCTGCCGGCCGAACTTTTTCCCACGCGACTGCGCGCCTCGGCGCACGGCATCGCCACCAGCATCGGTCGCATGGGCGCGGCCAGCTGCGTGCTGGTGGTGCCGCTGCTGCAGAGCGCCTTCGGCAACGCGGTGATGCTGTGGTGCCTGGTGCCGCTGGCGGGCGTGGCCAGCCTGGTCACCTTCCTGTGCTGGCATGAGACCAAGGGCGTGAATCTGGAAGACGTGGACGGCTGATTTGCGGTGCTGGACGGGGTGTGTGGCGCGCGATCCGTGCAATTGGGCGTTTATGGATCTTTTTGATTGGATCCATGCGTCCTGGGGATAGATTGGGATTCATGTGCACACGCATGCGGCACGCGAAGGTGACGAGCATGGAACGGCTTTCCTGGGTGCTGCAGGTGTGTGTGGTCGCTTGCCTGTCCACCACGGTGTTCGCCCAGTGGGAGCAATGCGTCGGCACCGCCAACCTGAACATGCAGTCGCTGCTCACCGAGGGCGCGTACAACTTCGCCGGCGGTGCCACGGGCGCGTATCTGTCCACCGATCAGGCGGCGCACTACGTCACCAGTAACACTGGCAATGACGCCACCGGCCCCACGCGCGGCTTCGCCAAGGATGGAACGTATGTCTACACCTGCACCAGCAAGGGCGTGTTCCGAAGCGCCGATCATGGTGCCACCTGGATCGCCCGCAGCACGGGCCTCACGAACCAGCTCACCAGCGGCATCCTCAGCGTCGATTCGTACCTGTTCGTGGTGACGCCCACGGGCGTGTTCAAGTCGACCAATCACGGCGACACGTGGAGTTCGTCGGGTCTTTCGTCGATCGACGTGCGGTCCATCGCCGCGATCCGGGGCGTGCTGGTGGCGGGAACCAATGGTTCTGGTGCCTATCGAAGCGTCGACTGGGGTTCCACGTGGACGGCCTGCAACTCCGGTTCCACGTCCACCACCTACCGCGCGATGGAAAGCGACGGAACCACGCTGTTCGCGGGGGGTCAGGTTGGAACGGGCGTGTATCGCTCCACCAACCTGGGGCAGAGTTGGACGCTGCTGTCGGGCGGATTGCCGTCGGGTTCGTACCGCGGCTTCGCCAGCCGACCTGGCGTGATCGTGGCGGGATCGTTCGGGGCGGGTGTGTTCTATTCCAAGGACGACGGCGATCACTGGACCGCGCTCAATGACGGCCTGACCGACCTGTCCATCTACGACCTCGAGTTCAATGACGCGTATCTGGTGGTGGCCACCAACACGAAGGGCGCATTTCGCATCCCGCTGTCGGTCCTGGGGCTGTGCCCGAGTGACCTGGATGGCGACGGCGCCGTGGGATCGTCGGACATCGCCTTCGTGTTGCTGAGTTTCGGCGATGCGGCCCCTGGCGACCCGGCTGATGTCGATGGCAGCGGCTCCGTGGATGCGGCCGATGTGTCACTGCTGCTGCTCGACTTCGGTCCGTGCGCATAGTGGATCGCGTGCGGTGCGGGAGCGTGTTACCTTCGCCGCATGTTCCTGCATCGAAACGCGCTTTGTTCGATCACGCTCGCGAATGTGTGTGCCCTGGCGCTTGCCGGCTGCGCCCAGTGGGGCGGTGAGGTGCTGAAGGACAACCACGTCGCATTCAACACGTCGGTGGCGCAGGCGATGGATCGGCAGATGCTGCTGAACATCGTGCGCCTGTCCATGGACGAGCCCACGCAGTGGATGACGGTGAGCGCCATCAACGTGAACACCAACGTGACGGTGGGTCCCTCGGGGCGCGCCTACATTCCCGCGAACGGCATCGTGACCGGCGACGTGGGCGGCGCGGCCGCCTTCTCGTACACGCCCAACATCACCTTCGTGCCGCGTCAGGGCGAGCAGCTGGCGCGCGAACTCATGTCGCCCATTCCGGTGGCCAGCGTGGAGCACATGGTGTCGGCCAGCTGGCCGATCAGCTGGATCTTCTTCCTGACCTGCGAGCGCATCCAGGAGGTGAGCTCGTTCGACGTCACGCGCGGTTTCGGCGTGCGCGCCGACGATCCGCGCTTTGGCCGCATGATGCAGCTGCTGGATGCGCTGCAGCAACGTGAGCTGGTGTCGCTGAGCCAGGTGCCCATGCCGGTGACGTGGAACCAGAAGTCGATTCCGGACGCGGACGTGAATCTGGGCCGCGTCATGGATTCAAAGAAGGACCGATCGCTGCTGATACCGCGTCAGGACGGCGGCTTCGATCTGGTGTCGGTGGAGGCAACGCCCGTGCTGACCCTGTACCCGGGCGCGGAGAAGGATCCGGAGGGGCGCGAGCTGATGGACATGCTGCAGCTTGGCGATCGCCCCGGAAACTTCCGGCTGATGGGACTGGAGACGCAGTTCGTGGCCGACAGCATGACCGTGCGCACGCGGTCGCTGGCCGCCTTGCTGCGCCTGCTCAGTTTCGGCGTGGACGCCACGCACGATGCGCCGCCGCCGCCCACCGATGTGGACTGCCCCGGCGAGCTGTGGATGCTGATGCGCGCCAATGCGGGTCAACCGAATGTAGATCTGGCGGAGAGCGTGAACGCCGTATTCCGCGTGCACCGTGGTGCAATTCCGCCCGAGGACGCATCGGTCAGCGTGCCCTATCGCGGCGAGTGGTTCTGGCTGGACGCCAAGGACCAGACTGCGCGGCAGGTGTTCGCGCTGGTGCGCGACCTGTTCGACCTGCAGGTGAGCAGCGGTGGTCAGACGCAGCCGGTGCTCACGGTGCCGGTGGGACGGTGAGAGCGACTTCCCGCTGCGCCGCGCGTTAGGGGCACGGACCAGTGGAGAGCAGCAGGAGGGCAATATCTCCGAAGTCCACATCGCCGCTGCCATCGAGGTCGCTTGGGCACTGTGCGCAGGGTCCGAAGTCGAGCAGGCAGAAGGCGACATCGCCGCCATCCACCGTGCCGCTTCCGTCCAGGTCGCCGAAGCAGGGGATGTCGAGATGCAGGACGAATCCGCCGGTCGGCATTCCCGACACCTCGTTTCCGGATCCGCCCACCACCGTCCGGCCATCCGCCGAGACTCCAAGCGGCAGTGCCGCCACCTGTCCGGTTGGCAAGCTTGCGCCCTGATCAACGGCCAGCGCGGTGAGATCACGCACGCCATTGGCGGGGTCCCAGATCCATCCGTGGCCGTCGTAGGGCGTGCCGCCGAAACGGTAGTAGCCAACGATCGTGTTGCCGTCGGCCGACACGCCGGTGGCGGAACCGCTCATGTAGATCCAATCCTGCCAGTCCTGTCGCGGGAGAATGTCCACGATGCCCGTCGCGACGGTCCATCGCCACGCGTGGTAGCCGTTGCTCTCGTTGCCGAGGCCCACCACCACGTTTCCATCGGCACTCACGCCCAGCGCTTCGGAGGCGGGTTGGCCGTTCGCGAAGAACAGAAGCCGCTGCACGCCATTGTTCCAGATGCAGCCCTGACGGAATCCGGTGATGCCGTCCTGCCACCCGACGACCACGGAGCCATCCAGGTTGGCCGCGTTCGCGCGGGTGCTGCGATTCGCCACGCTGGTGCCCAGACTCCGGATGCCGGTGTCGGACCGCCATGTGCAGGCCAAAGCGTTGCCGCCGGTCGTCCAGGCCAGACCGAACATGGTTGAACCATCGCCGCTGATGCCATAGGGAGAGCTGCCTTCGCCGCTCATGCTGCGGCCCAGGTCGCCGCACGGTGTCCATGTCTCGTTGTTCCGGTCGCCGCGGGCCATCTGCCAGCGGTTCGAGGCTGCCGCGTTCTGCACGGCGCCTGCGATGAAGCGTCCATCCCACGAGATGCCGGTCACAGCGCTGCTCCAGTTGCGCACCGCTGCGGCGCGAACGCCGCCCGAGGCCGTGTACACCAGGTAGTACTGTCCGTTCGAACCGGCGGCCACCGACCCGTCCGCGCTCGCGCCATACCACAGGATGCCGACCCCGGTGTTGACATAGGTGGCGCCACCCAGCGCGGATGCTGCGATGAATGCCGAGGCGAGAAGCGCCAGCGACGTGCGGGCGGGGCGCGGCATACGCGGGTCATGTGAGCGTGCGTGCATGGTCTGTATTCCCTCGTGGGCGGTGGGTCGTGGCGGGCAGTTCGGATGGCCCGCGGCCGGAGCGTGACTCCGGCCGCGGGGTTCTTCAAGATCGGAGTTTCAGCTCGATCGGTTCGGTCATGCTCGGCGGCGCTTCACGAAGCCGGCCAGCCCGACCAGCGCGATGGCACTTGGTGCCGGCACGGCGTTGGCTGCCTCGACCACGAATGTGCTGCCGAAGCCCGAGATGTCGAACGTGGCCAGGTTGCCCGAGAAGAAGCTGCTCACATCGGAGCCCATCTGCCACAGGTTGTTCGCGTCCCAGCGCGTCGAGAAGCCGACGCTTCCATCAGCGTTCACGAAGGCGGCGCTCGGTCGGTTGGTCGTCGGGCCCGTCACCTGGAAGGGCACGCCCGAGTAGCCGTAGGGGTCGCAGTTCATGCTGTAGCCGGCATCGGCATTCAGCGAGTCGATGTACAACTGGGTGGTGCCCACGCCGAAGTCGTTGAACATGAGGCCGCCGCTGCCTGCGCCGAACGACAGATCCGCGTAGCTCGCCGCCGAGCCGCCAACGGTGTAACTGCTCTGCACCATCGCATCCTTGTAGGTCTGCGCGAACGGACCGACCTTCTTGATGGACCCGAGCACCACGGTCACGGCGTACAGGTTGCCACCGTGCGTGCCGCTACCGGACATGGCCTGCACCCGGTAGAAGCCCCTCGTGGCCGCCGTGGCCGAGCCGAAGGTGCCGAGCGCGGTGCCCGTGCCGCCGATGCCGACCTGCGCGGAGATGGCTGCCGAGACGGTCTGCGAGGCGCTCGAGTTGCCCATGGTCACGGACGAGTTGACGTTGGAGACGATCACGGCCGCGCTGGCGGCGGCGCTGGCGGCCAAGGCAGCCATGGCGGCGAAGGAACGGGCGGGTTGCATGGGGAAATGCTCCAAAAGGATTGGGGAAAGCGGGAGAGAGCGTCGGACAGGAAGGGTCCGGGGAACGGACTTGCCTCCCAGTCTGAGCCCAATCCCGGGGGGTGCAAGCGTGGGAGGGACCAATTCAGCCACATCCCACTCCTGCGTCATCCGGGTGGATGATGCAGGGCCCTGTTCAGGGGCTCATGCCCAGCGTGGCGGCCGCGAGTTGCTGGCGGCCCCGCACCCGGAATTTGCGATAGCAGTGCCGGGCAAGCGTTGCCACAGTCGCGCGACTGATGCCAAGCGCCTTGCCGATCTGCGCGAGCGATCGTCCCGTGAGCAGTAGATCGAACACCTGTCGCTCGCGGGGCGTCAGGCGCCCGAAGGCCGCTGCCGCCACATGGCGCTCCTCGTATGGCGTGTTGGCCACGCACTCGGCCTGGATGCGCGCGAGCGACGAAAACTCCTCGTGTGTCGGGATGATCGCGAACGCCACGTGATAGTTGCACCGCGGCACCACGGGATGCGAGTGGGTGGCATCCTGCACGGGCTTCAAGGGCCGTGAACTGATCCGCATCATGAGGAGATCGAGCATGCCCACGATTGCCTGGAACTGCTTCAGGTCTTCCGCGTTGAAACGGCCCCAGAAAAGACGGCGGTCGCTGTAGTGCTTGCCGAGAGCTTGGTCCGAGCCGCGCAGCATCTCGGCGATCTGGCGCTGGCTCTTGGCCTCGAACACACCGCCGATCTGCGAGTGAATCGCCCGATGCAGCGAGTTCTTCGGATCCCACGCCAGCACGATGCGCTCGCTCGTGGGGCTGAATCGGATCTTCGGATGAAGCTTGGTTGCCGCGATTCGACGAATGAGCCGCACCTGTCGAAGCGCATCAAGTGCCTCGATCACGTTCGTCTCGGAGCGCTGGAGCATGGCTGCAATCTCGTCAACCGATGCCGGGCGCCCGAGCTGCCTGAGAGCCTCCCAGAGCGACGAGATGCCGAAGTCCGTCAGGATGGATGCAAGCCCGGGGCGATCGATCGGGATCGGCGGATCACCGGACGCGTTCCGCTTCTGCGGCCGTTGCATGCGTTTCGCCACGCACCCGTTCTACCAAAGTTCCTGCGCGAATCCGCGGCGCGAGAGGCGATTGCATCATCCAACAGGATGATCTTGTGCGCGAATCTGCCAACCATTGCGCGCGGCTTCCTTGCGGGCCGGAAAATGCGGCGGCGATGATTCGCAACCGCAGTCCGAGCATGGGGATAGACTCCGTTTCCCATGCGATTGCTCGTTTCTCTGTCCTTGGCACTTCTCGCGGGCTGCGCGAGCACCTCGACCATGCCGAAGAGCGATCAGGCCACCGCCCCGGTCGACTGGAAGCGCGACGAACGCGGCCTGACCGGCGCCACGCAGCTCACCTTCCCGGATCGCTTCGCCAAGAGCGGCGAGGCGTACTTCGATCCGTCGGCCACGCACATCGTGTTCCAGGCGATCGAGAAGGGGCCCGACGGCCAACCTGAGAGTCCGCACTACGCCATGTATGTGGCCGACCTTGCGCGAGCCGATGCAGGGAACAGGGCCTTGGACAGGGGCTTCGCGTTGGTAAACGTTCGGCGGGTGAGCCCGGTGGGCAGCGCCAACACCTGCGGCTGGTTCGATCCGCGCGACCCCAATCAGCTGTACTTCGCGAGCACCGTCACCGCGCCCGCCGATGGCCCCACGCCCGGCTATCAGCGCGATGGCCGCACCTATCGCTGGAGCTTTCCGCCCGAGATGCGCATCGTGAAGGTGGACCTGCGCAAGGCTGACGGCAGCGTGGCCTCGCTGCAGCCCGTGGTGGGTGATGGCAAGGGCTATACCGCCGAGGGCGCCATCGGCAGCGACGGACGCACGCTGCTGTTCACCAGGTTGGTGGATGGCGAGGGCGACCTGTTCGTGATGGATCTGCCCACGGGTCAGGTGACGCAGATCGTGAAGGCCGATGGCTACGACGGCGGCGCGTTCTTCAGCCCCGATGGCGCGCGCATCGTGTGGCGTGCGGATCGCAATCGCGACAATCTGCTGCAGCTGCGCGTGGCCAGCGTGGTGCGCGATGCGCAGGGCCGCGTCACTGGCGTGAAGGACGAGCGCGCACTCACGCAGGACGAGCACGTGAACTGGGCGCCGTACTGGACGCCCGATGGCCGCGCGGTGATGTACGCCACCAGCCGCGAAGGGCATCGCAACTACGAGCTGTTCGTGGTGCCGGTCACGGCCGATGTGGCGCTGCCCATTCCGCTGCGCGTCACCACCGCCGAGGGCGCCGATCTGTTGCCGGCCATCTCGCCCAACGGTGAACTGCTGATGTGGACCTGTCAGCGCGGCGATGATCGCAGCAGCCAGCTGTGGATCGCGCGCATTGCGCCGGATTCCGCCATTCGAACCGCAGCCGCCGCCAAGCCATGAGCGACCGCCAGCTGCTGATTCCATTCCGAAGCAACCTGCTGCCGCAGATCTTCTGCGACACGGTGGTGGTGGGTTCGGGCGTGGCGGGTCTGCGCACGGCGATCGGTCTGGGTGATCGCAGCGACGTGATCCTGCTCGCCAAGGAAGCGCTCGACCTGTCGAACACCAGCTGGGCGCAGGGCGGCATCGCCGCGGCGGTGGCCCCCGATGACACCATCGACGGCCACGTGAATGACACGCTGGAAGCTGGCGCAGGTCTGTGCGAACCAGACGCTGTGCGGGTGCTGGTGCAGCAGGGGGCCGATGAAGTGCGGCGCCTGCTCGGTTGGGGCATGCGCGTGGATCGCGACAAGGCGGGCGCGCCGGCGCTTGGCCTGGAGGGCGGCCACCATCACCATCGCATCCTGCACACCGACGGCGACGCCACCGGAACCGAGCTGGCGCGTTGCCTGATCGAACGCGCGCGCGCGCTGCAGCGACTGCGCATCTTCGATCGTTGCTTCGCGCTGGATGTGCTGGTGGATCGCCGCCGCGGCCAGCGACGCGCGGCGGGGGTGCTGAGCTGGCACCCGCGTCACGGCCTGCAGATCATCTGGGCCAAGGCCGTGGTGCTGGCCACCGGAGGCTGCGGTCAGTTGTGGCGCGAAACAAGCAATCCGCGCGTGGCCACCGGCGACGGTGTGGCCATGGCCTGGCGCGCGGGCGCCACGCTGGCGGATCTGGAATTCATGCAGTTCCATCCCACCACGCTGTATGTGGCCGGCGCGCCGCGTCACCTGATCAGTGAGGCGGTGCGTGGCGAGGGCGCCACGCTGGTGGATCGGCAGGGGCGCTCGATCATGGATGGCGTGCACGCGCTGGGTTCGCTCGCCACGCGCGACATCGTGAGCCGCACCATCATCCGCCACCTTGCCAGCACCGGCGAGAGCCACGTGCTGCTGGACGCGCGCACGATGGGCAGCGATGGATTCCGCACGCGCTTCCCGGGGTTGGCCCGCATGCTGGGCGGCTACGGACTCGACGCGGGCCGCGACCTGATTCCAGTGCATCCGGCCGCGCAGCGCACTATTTCGTGGGCGGGGTGCGCACCGACATGGATGGCCGCACCGACCTGCCGGGCCTGTATGCCTGCGGCGAGGCCGCGGCCACCGGCGTGCACGGCGCCAATCGACTGGCCAGCAACAGCCTGCTCGAGGGTCTGGTGTTCGGTGCACGCGCGGCCGAGGCGATCCTGGCCGACGACTCGCCGCAAGCCGGGCCATTCACCATCGTGCACGAGGTGGAAGCCATCGAGCGCGGCGAGCTGGATCTGTCCGACATCCGCAGCAGTCTGCGCAGCGCCATGTGGCGCAACGTGGGCGTGGAGCGCAGCGGCGCGCGCATGCAGGATGTGCTGGGCATGTTCGACTTCTGGAATCGCTATGCCATGGAGCGCGTGTTCGATGCGCCGGATGGCTGGGAAGTGCAGAACCTGCTCACCGTGGGTCGGCTCACCACGCAGGCGGCGCTGGCACGCACGGAGAGTCGCGGCACGCACGCGCGCAGCGATTTCCCGGACACCAGCGAGGCGATGGCGGGGCACTTCCTGTGGCGAGCCGATGCGGTGAAGCCGGCGTGGAGCGCGGTGGGGCAACTGGCATGCACGCGGGTCGGCACGACATGAGGTGCGCGTGGTGGGCAGCGCTGGCGTGCGCGGCGGTCGCGGGTTGCACCATGGAACGCACCGAGTACCGCTATCGCCCGGACTATGTCAGCATCAATCAGGGCAGGCCGCTTGAAGAGGAGTACTACAAGCCTGACGGCACGCGCGTGGTGATCACTTCGCACATTCCGGGATCGGTGGAGTCCGGCACGGCCGAACCATCGCCGGCGCCCGAAGCCGCTGCGCCGACGGAGCCGCTCAAGCCCGGCGACAAGCCGCCGCCGCTCAATGTGCACACGCCCGACATGGTGCTGGAGGCGTTCATGGTGGGCCTTCGCAGCGAAAACTACGACGACCTGTACGAGCGTCTGGTATCGCCGCAGCAGAAGCAGCGCATGGGCGAGCGCAACGGACGCGCGGAGTTCGTGAAGTTCTGCGAGACGAACCGACGCGAGCTGATGGCCTCGGCGCTGCGCCTGTGTTCCAGCATCCGCGCCGGGCAGTCACCGCCCATGCAGATCAGCGCCGACATGACGCGCTACCGT
>RFQW01000211.1 GCA_009924765.1 Planctomycetota bacterium
GTGGCGGGCATCGATTTCGCCGTGGGCATCTTCACCAACCTGAGTGGTGATCATCTGGATTATCACGGCACCATGGACAAGTACGCCGACGCCAAGGCGAAGCTGTTCGAGGACCTGGCCACCAGCGCCACCGCCATCGTGAACGCCGACGATCCGGCCTATGCGCGCATGGTGCGCGACTGTCGCGCGCGCATCCTGCGCTGCGGCTTCGCGGGCGGCGACAATCTGGACGCGCAGGTGAGCGTGCTGGAGGCGAAGCTTGGCAGCATGCGCGTGAAGCTGCAGGGCCCGTGGGGCGAGGTGAGTGCGCGTCTGCCCATGATGGGGCGTCACAACTGCATGAACGCGCTGCAGGCCGTGGCGGGTGCATGGGCACTGGGCGCCACGCGCGAGGTGCTGGAGCAGGCCATGGGCAAGGCCAGCGCGCCGCCAGGGCGACTGGAGCCGGTGACCGATCCCGATGCGCCGTTCGCGGTGATGGTGGACTACGCCCACACCGACGATGCCATGATGAACGTGCTGCGAGCCGTGCGACCCGCGCTGCCCAAGGGTGGTCGCCTGATCGTGGTGTTCGGTTGCGGCGGCGACCGCGATCGCACCAAGCGTCCGCGCATGGCGCTGGTGGCCTGCGAATTCGCCGACCAGATCGTGATCACCAGCGACAACCCGCGCACCGAAGATCCGACCGCCATCGTGCGTGAAGTGGAAGCCGGCGTGCCGCCGCACCGCGCCGATCGCGTGACCACGGTAGTGGATCGCCGCGAGGCCATTCATCATGCTGTGCAGATGGCGCGCCCCGGCGACGCGGTGGTGATCGCCGGCAAGGGGCACGAGGACTATCAGATCATCGGCACCGTGAAGCGGCCCTTCGATGATCGCGTGGTGGCGCGCGAGGCGTTGCAGGCGGTGCTGGCGTGAGCTTTCTGTCGCCTGCTGACATCGCCACGATCACCGGCGGTCGATGGCTGGACACGCCGCCCGAGTCGCTGATCGGCGTCGGCACCGACACGCGCGACGATCTGACCGGTCGCCTGTTCATTGCGCTGCGCGGCGAGCGCTTCGATGCGCACGACTTTCTGGAGGCGGCCAAGAAGCAGGGCGCCGCTGCCGCGCTGGTGGAGCGCGAGGTGCCCGGGCACGGCCTGCCCCGTCTGCTGGTGAAGGATGCGCTGGTCGCGCTGCAGTCCATGGCCGCGGCGTGGCGACAGCGCATGCCCAACGCCTGGTGCGTGGCCATCACCGGCAGCGCCGGCAAGACCACCACGCGCCGTCTGGTGGAAGCCGCGTGCGCCGCCATCGGCCCCACGCACGCAAGTCCCAAGAGTTTCAACAACCATCTCGGCGTGCCGCTGACGCTGCTGGGCGCGCCCATCGACACGCGCTTCCTGGTGATCGAGATCGGCATGAACCATCCCGGCGAGATCGCGCCGCTGTCGCGCATGGCCGCGCCGCGCGTGGCGATGGTGATGAATGCCGGCACGGCGCATCTGGGCGGCATGGGTTCGCGTGAAGCGATCGCGGTGGAGAAGTGCAGCATCGCGCGTGGCCTGCAGCCCGCGGGCCTGTTCGTGGTGCACGGCGACCAGGAGCATCTGTTCCGCGAGGCGGTGAAGCAGCCGATGCCACCCAGCGGCAAGCTGTACGGATTCGGCACGCGCGGCATGAATGCCTTCCGGCTGCGCGGTCGCACGCAGCGACCGGATGGCACGCAGGTGGTGCAGGCGCACACGCCGCAGGGGCCGCTGGAATTCACGCTGCAACTGCCGGGCGCGCACAACGCCATGAACGCGGTGGGTGCGCTGGCCGCGCTGGTGAGTCTTGGCTTGCCGGCCGCGCAGGTGGCCGAGGCCTTCGGCACCGTGGCGCCCGCCGACATGCGCCTGGTGCGCAGCGACATCGGCGGCGTGGCCGTGTTCAACGACGCCTACAACGCCAATCCCGATTCGGTGCTGGCTGCTGGCGGCCGTGCGCACCTTCGCCGAGATGACCGAAGGCTGCACGCGCAGGGTGGTGGCGCTTGGCGACATGCTGGAACTTGGCGACGAGGGCCCTGCTCTGCACGAGATGGTGGGCGGTCAGCTGGCGCAGGCCTTCGCGGGTGGCCCGCCCGATCTGTGCATTGCCTGTGGGCAACTCTCTGCGCGCACGGCCGCGGGTCTGCGCGCCGCCTGCGCCGCGGCAAATGTGCAGCTTTCAGCGGATTTGGCCGCGGATGCGCCCCGTCTTGCCGCACTGCTTCAGCCCGGCGACGCGCTGCTGGTGAAGGGTTCACGCGGCAGCGGCATGGAGCGTCTGGTCGCCGCCATTTCTTCTGCACAGGAAGCGAAGAAGGCGAGCCCCGCGAACCGATGAACGGGTTCGAGGTTCGTCATGCTCTTCAATCTGGTTGAACTCGCTCAGAACTGGCTCGACGAGCGCGGCTTGTACGCGGTCGTTCAGGTCATGTACCAGCTGGAGTTTCGCGCCTTCCTTGCGGTGCTGATGGCCTTCGCCATCGTGCGTCTGGCGGGGCCCGCGGTGATCGGCTGGCTGCGCGGTCGCAAGATCGGCGACAACCCCGAGTTCAACAGCCTCACGCTGAACGAGCTGATGAAGCACAAGGCGGCCACGCCCACCATGGGCGGCCTGCTGGTGATCGGCAGCATCCTGGTGACCAGCCTGCTGGTGGCCGACCTGTGGCACAGCATGCCCGCCAAGGTGGCCATCGTGGTCATGGTGATGCTGGCCGTGCTGGGCAGCTTCGACGACTGGATGAAACTGAACGCCGCGCGCCGTCAGCCCGGCTCACGTGATGGCCTGTATCCGTGGGAGAAGCTGCTGTTCCAGGCGGGCATCGGCGCGGTGGCGGGGTGGTTCCTGTGGCGCAACGCGCAGGCGGTGGATGGCCTGGTGCTGAACCTGCCGTTCCAGCGCACCTATCCGCCCACGCCGGTGATGGAGAGCATCGTGCAGCCGCCCTCGCTGGCCACCAATGTGGTGGTGCTGGGGATGATCGCCTTCACGCTGATCGCCTGCTTCATGATCACCGCCACCAGCAACGCGGTGAACCTGACCGACGGCATGGATGGTCTGGCCACCGGCCTCGTGGTGATCGCCAGCTTCATGGCCATGGCGCTGGTGGCCGTGGCGGCCAGTCCGCGCGCCAGCTACTTCCTGATGGTGCCGCATGTGCCCGAGGGGCGCGAACTCATGGTGGTGGCGGGGGCCATGTGCGGCGCGTGCATGGGGTTCCTGTGGTTCAACTGCCAGCCGGCCAGCGTGTTCATGGGCGACACCGGCAGCCTGGCGCTGGGCGGCCTGCTGGCGGTGATCTTCGTGGCGGTGCGGCAGGAGTTCCTGCTGATTGTGGTGGGCGGCGTGTTCTATCTGGAGGCGGCCAGCGTGTTGCTGCAGGTGGGCACCTTCAAGCTCACGCGCAAGCTCACCGGCACCGGGCGGCGGCCGCTGCGCTGCGCACCCATTCACCATCACTTCCAGTTCGGTGGCTGGACCGAGACGCAGACCGTTGCGCGGTTCTGGCTGGTCGGCATCCTGCTGTCGATGGTGGCGCTGGTGTTCCTGAAGCTGCGCTAGGCAAGGCTCACACGTTGAACAGGAAGTGCACCACGTCGCCGTCCTGCATCACGTAGGCGCGACCTTCGCTGCGAAGCTTGCCCGCCTCGCGGATCGCCTTCTCGGTGCCGTGCTGCGCCAGGTCCTTCACGCCGTAGCACTCGGCGCGGATGAAGCCCTTCTCGAAGTCGGTGTGGATCACGGCGGCGGCCTGCGGCGCGGTGTCGCCCTTGCGGATCGTCCAGGCGCGGATCTCCTTGGGGCCCGCGGTGAAGTAGCTCTGCAGGCCAAGCAGGTTGTAGGCGGCGCGCGCCACGGTTGAAAGCGCGGGCTCGCTCATGCCAAGGCTGGCCAGCATCTCGGCGCGATCGGCCTCGGGCAGTTCTGCCAGTTCGCTCTCGATCTTGGCGCACACCACCACCACCAGGCCACCTTCGGCCTTGGCGCGCTCGCGCACCTTCATCACCAT
>RFQW01000212.1 GCA_009924765.1 Planctomycetota bacterium
AGGGTTCCTCCGAACAGTATTGCGCCGATGGCGCACGAGGTCTTCACATTCGTCTTCATGGTGGGTTGCTTTGGATCGGTTGGTATGGCCTGCTGGCGGAAGAGCCCGCCGACACCCAATTGAACGAAATTCGCGTGCTCGACCCGTCATGCTTCCGCGGAAATTTGTGAGAGATGTGACGCCAGAAACACTTTTCCGTCCTTCGGCGCCCTGCGCAAGGCTGTCTCGCCGCCACCCCGCAAAGGACCGACCCGACCACCAACCTGCGCACGACCTGCATGAAACTGGCCGCCCGCGCGGGCTAAGAGCGCTGGCCACGCCTCTTCCACAACATGCGCACCAGCTGCGCCACCGACTGGGCCGAGGCCCTGCCAGCCCACGTGGTCGCCAAGTGGCTCGGCCACAGCCCGCTGGTGGCGGCGAAGCACGACCTGCAGACGCGGGACGCGCACTTTGAGGTGGCGATCAGGGGCATGCCCCGAGTGGGAGAGGCCGAGGCGAAGGCAGCCCCCATCCGGGCAACGGCTTGAACGTGAGGGGGGTTTCGGTACTGGTGACGCGGTGACACCGTGGGCGCGGGGATACGTCGGGCCAGCGAGCCGGGACCATCTGTCCTTCTCAGACGGCCAGATTCCCGACAATCTGTCCTTCTCAGACGGCCAGTTTCGGACTACCCTTGCGCCATGCCCCTGCTCGACGCGCTCCAGGAGAAGCTCAGCGACGCGCTGCTGCCGCTTGCCGCCACCACCCTCACGCGGCGCGACGCTGTCCTGCCCGCCGTGCCGGGGAAGGCGCATGCGGTGATCGGGATGCGGCGCGCGGGAAAGACGTGCTTCCTCAAGCAGCTGCTTGCCGAGCGGCGCAAGAGCGGTCCGCCGGAAAGATCGATCTACCTGAGCTTCGACGACGACCGCCTGGCGGGGATCGACGCATCCCAGCTCGACGCCCTCCTCGAGGAGTACTTCCGCCGCCACCCTGAGATCCGCCGCAAGGATGGAAGGAAGGGCCGTGTCGCATGGTTCCTCGACGAGATCCAGCTCGTGGACGGTTGGGATCGATTCGTCCGGCGCGTGCTCGACACCGAGTCGATCGACATCGTCGTGTCCGGCTCGTCAGCGCGCATGCTGTCGCGGGAGATCCACAGTTCACTCCGCGGCCGCGCCATGCCCACCGTGATCGCGCCCTTCAGCTTCCGCGAGGCGCTGCGCCACCGTGGCGAGGAGCCGACAACGCGAGCGGACCGGCTGACCGCGTCAGCCAGGAGCGCGGTCGAGAAGCGTCTCCGGGAGTACCTCGTGGTGGGCGGGTTTCCAGAAGCGCAAGGTTCTGGCAAGCGGCCGCTTGACCGCGCCACCCGGATCGCGCTCCTGCAGGGCTACGTCGACACCGTGCTGTTCCGCGACGTGATCGAACGGCACGCGGTGTCGCAGGTCGCCGCGCTGCGCTGGATCATCCGCCACGCGCTGCGAAACCCATGCGGCAGCTTCAGCGCGACCAAGCTGCACGACGACCTTCGTTCCCAAGGCCACAACGTGGCGAAGGACACGGTCCATTCGCTGCTAAACCACCTGATCGATGCCTTCGTCATCGCCGCGGTGCCAGTCGCCACGGATTCTGAGCGCCGCCGAAACACGAACCCACGGAAGGTCTATCCCGCGGATCCCGGCCTGATCGACGCCTTCGACACGAGCGGACGATCGAACACCGGCCACGCCCTCGAGACCGCCGTCTACAACGAGCTGTCCCGGCGCGGCGCGGACGTCTCCTACGTGAAGACCAAAGGTGGATTCGAGGTCGACTTCCTCGCGCGCCACCCGGACGGGCGGCAGAAACTGATCCAGGTCTGCGCCGATGCGACCGACGCGGCGACGTGGCAGCGCGAAACACGCGCACTCGACGCGGCGCACGCCGAACACCCGAGGTCCGAGCGGCTCGTCATCACGCTGGACGCCAGCGGGGCACGGGCACGCAGCCACCCAAAGACGCAGGTGCTGCCTGCGCATCAGTGGCTGCTGACGTCGGAGTGACGCCCTACCAAAGCGACGCAAAGAGCGACGCACATCGCCCCCAAAGCGGCACAAAGAGCGTCACAGCACCCGACCGCGCAAGTTCGCAACGCCTCGCTCGACTCGCTCGTAACCCCCCAAAAAGCAGCGTGGTTGTGCCGCTCGTTGCGAGCAGGCACAACCACGTGCGATTCTTCACGGTGGGTGGACAGGGATTCGCCATCCCGGGCCGCAGGCCCGGGATCCAAGAATCCCGGCGCGGCGCAGCCGCGCGGTCGGAAGGCAACGCCTTCCGACCCTCCGCCCACGAAACGAAAGAGCGCGCCACCCGAAGGGTGCCGCGCTCTTGAGTGCAGTGGGCGGAGAGGGATTCGAACCCCCGAAGGCTAAGCCAACAGATTTACAGTCAGTGGGCGGAGAGGGATTCGAACCCCCGAAGGCTAAGCCAACAGATTTACAGTCTGTCCTCGTTGACCACTTGAGTATCCGCCCAAAATGTCCCCACCGGGGAAAAGCAGGTTAGCCAACCTTTCCCAACCCGGCAATCCTCGGCAATTTCGCACAGGACCATCACTCCTCACCCCCCAATGACGGCCTCAGGACCCGCCCCACCGGAACTTCCCGGGCGGCAAATTCTTGGATAACTCACCGCACTCACCGCTTGAACGGGATTCCCGCTTGCCCACACTCCGAGTCGGGTTATGTTGACTTGCCCCGCCCTTCCCTGGCTGGGCCATCACTGTTCCCCTTTCCCTTCCCTTTCGGAGTCAATCCCATGGCACTCACCAACCGTCTCTCGGTCGCTGCTGCCGTTGCAGCCTGCACCCTTGGCGCGGCCGCCAACGCCGACGTCATCGCTGGCTGGACCTTCCAGAGCTCGACGTTCGTCAGCACCACCGTTGGCGCTCAGGATTTCACCTATCCGCAGACCGGCACCAGCACGGTGTTCAGTTCGCACCACAATTCGGCCAACACCAAGTGGTACAACAACGTGGGCAACGGCTCGACCGCGTCGTTCAACGCCGACAACTGGCCTGGAACCAGGCCACGCTGTCCACGGCTGGCTACAACAACATCTCGATCAACTTCGACATCACCCGCAGCGCGAGCGGCCCCGCCAGCTTCGCGGTGCGAATCAGCACCGACGGCGGCTCGAACTTCACCGACATCCTGCCCAGCCTGTCGGTGATCGTGAACGCTGCCGCCCCGTCGGGCGCTGGCGCTTGGACTTCGGCCACCTACCTGTCGGCCTACACCACCACCATCAACAACGTGACCGCCGCGGCGAATCAGAACAGCCTGATCGTGCGCTGGGTCGCGCTGGTTGGCGGCACCGCAACGGCCGGCACCGCCCGCATGGACAACGTGCAGGTGCAGGGCACGCTGGTGCCAGCTCCCGGCGCAGCCGCGCTGGTTGGACTGGCCGGCCTGATGGCCCGCCGTCGCCGCGCCTGATCCGCTTCACTGGTCGATTGACTCCGACCCACACACCGCCCGGCATCGAGCCGGGCGGTGTTCTTTTTGGCCTGTCATGCGACACCGCCGCGGCACTCGGCCACGCAGCCAGCACTCCCGCATGGCGGGATCGATCACTCGGGCGTCACTGGCACGGTCCGGTCGACAGCAGGATCAGCGCCACATCGCCGAAATCCACGTCGCCGCTGCCGTCGAGGTCAGCCGTGCAACCCGGGCACGCGCCGTAATCAAGCAGCGCGAAGGCGATGTCGCCGTTGTCCACGGTGCCGCTCAGATCCAGGTCGCCGAAGCACGCAGGCACCTCGACCGGACTCACCCAGCGGAAGCTGCCGTTGTAGCCCGCGGTCGCGGCGGTGAAGTTCACCACATCGGTGCTGGTGTTGGTGACCGGATCGATCGACACCACGCGCGTGCCGCCCGTGGCGAGCCAGCGACCGTTCTGCAGCGGATACACGCCGCGGAAACTGAGGAACAGCGATGCATTGCGCGCACGCAGCGCTTCACCGGTGGAACTGATCTCCTGG
>RFQW01000213.1 GCA_009924765.1 Planctomycetota bacterium
GCGCTTCGCAAGGCCACCGACCGGTTCCTGGCCAGCGGCCGCGTGCCGCGGCTCGGCAAGAAGAAGAAGTGAGGCGCGCGGCCGTGCAGGGCCGTGTCGAACGCATGATCGCCGCATGGCTCGCCGCCATGTGGCTGTTCGCTGGATGCAGCACCTCCAACGCCGTCTCGGTGGAGTCGCTGCGCGTGAAGGCCGCTGCCGAGAAGGCCGCCACGCCCACGCGCGAGGTGGCGCTGCCGGGCTTCATGGGCGAACCCCGCCGCGCCGACCCCGCGCTGGCCAACGCATCGCTGGATCAGGCGGCGGCCGCCATCGCGCCGCTGCGCGACGCGCCCGATTCGCCGCCACCCGCGCCACCCAGCGCCGTGGTGCTGCGCGCGCGCTCGCAGGCCTCGCGTGGCGACATGGAAGGTGCGGTTCGCACGCTCGCCGAGCATGTGCGGCAGAGCGGCAACGACCTGCAGGCCTGGCGTGAACTGGCGCGTCTGCTCGATGCATCAGGCCGTCGTGACCTGGCGAACGACGCGTGGTTGCGACTGCTGCTGTCGCTGCCCACCGATGCCGAGGCGCTGGGCGCCGGCGGCATCGACGCGGCATCGGCGCGCCAGCCACTGGTGGCGGCTGAACGCCTGCTGCGGCTTCGACAGATGGAGCGAGTGGGTGAGGCGCCGCAGCCCGATCCTGGTGCAGCCATCGCGCGCACCGTGGCGCTTGGCTTGTCGCTGCGCGAGATCGGCTATCTGCGCGCCGCGGCCATCTGCCTTCAGGAAGCGGCCAGCGAAAGCGCCAAGGCCATCGGGCCCGAGGCCGCATCCATCCATCGCCAGGCCGGCGATCTGCAGCGCATCGCTGGTGAGTGCCTGATGCAGGCGAGCATGCTCGACGAGGCGGTTGCGTGCTTCCGCGAAGCGCTGGCGGCCACCGGTCCCGAGGATCGCGTGGCCTTGCCGCGACTGGTGTGGTGCCTGGTTTCGCAGGGACGCGTGAACGGCGCCGCGCTGGCGCTGGCCGAGGCGCTGCAGCGCGCCGACGCGCCGGGCCGTGCGGGTGTGTCGCAGGCCGCGAGCGTGCTTGCCTCGGTGGATCAGCGCGAACTGGCCGAGCGGGTGCTTGCGGCCAGCTGCGACGCGTCCGCCGAGCGCGCGCGTCTGGCGATCGGTCAGGTGGATCGAGGTCCGTGCGGTGACACGCCGGTGCAACGCCTGCTGCAGGATGGCGCGCGTCCATCGCTCGCCGTCGCCATGACCAGCGTCGCGGAGCGACAGGGACTTTCCGCCGCCATCGATCAGGCATGGGTGTGGACCGCCGCGCATCCGTGGCAGGCCGCCGACATGGCGCATGCGTTGCGGTGTCTGCCCTCGCCGGCGTCACTGGTGCGTGCAGCGCTCGCACCGCGCATGGTGGATGCGCCGGTGCCCGCTTCGATGCAGCTGGCGACGGCGACTGGCTTGCCATCATCGTTCGACGCGCGCGCCGTCGCGCGTCTGCTGGCCGCGCAGTTCGAGCTGCAGGGTGGCGAAGTGGAACGCGCCTTCGAACTCTGCGATGGCGCGCCCGCCGACGCGGAGCCACTGCGGGCCGTCGCCGTCAGCGCCGCAACCTTCATGGAAGATGGCGCACGCGTGCGTGCACTTGCCGCGCAGCCCGTGGTGGCCGCGCCGCTGGCCGCCGCGCTGGCCGAGGCATTCGCCGCATTCGGCGAGGCGGCGCTGGCCGACACCTGGGCCGAGCGCGCGATCGCGCTCGATGATCACAGCGCCGTGGTGTGGGTGGCGCGTTCGCGCGCCGACATGGCGGCCGCCGGCATCGACCCGCGCGATCAGGCTTCGCGCACGGCCGTGGCCGCCGCGCGCCTGTCCGCCGAGCGCGCATGGGAAGCGCAGCCTTCGCGCTACGAGGGCGCGCGCCACATGCTTGAACTGGCGCCCGCGGATCGCGTCGAGCAGGGCGAACTTCGACAGCTGCTGCGCCAGCCGCCCGTCAGCGAGGTGTCGCTGCGCGAACTCGACCGGGCCGAGGCGCTTCGTCGCGCGCAGCAGGGGCAGGGCGAGCCGGTGCTTGAATCGCTTCGCGCGCTGGTGACCGAGGATCCCGTGGACACCGAGACCGCCGTGGCGCTGGTGACCGCCGGTGCGGCGGCAGGTCAGTTGGTGGCCACCGAGGCGTGGCTTGATGCGTTGCGTGCGCGTCGCCCGGGCTCGCCCGCGCTGCTCGAGGCGATGGTGAGCGTGAAGGCGCGTCAGGGTCGGCTGCTCGAGGGTGTGCAGGCGTTGCGTCAGGCAAGCCAGGACGAACCGGAAAGCCGTGTGCGTCGCCGCGCGTGGGCGCGTGGTCTGTCGGTGGCAGGTCGCAACGAGGAGGCGTGGAGCGTGGTGGCGCCGGAAACCACCTTCGATGCCGGTCCGCGCGCCGCGCTCGAGCGTGCGGAGTTCGCGCTGCGCGCCAATCGCACCGAGATCGCGCGCGACCTGCTCGCGCGCCTGGCCACCGTGCCATCGCTCACCGAGGCGCAGCGTCTCACCGCGCTCAGTCTGGCCCTTCGACTGCCGCGCGACATGCCGGACCGTCTTCCGTTGCTTGCCACGCTGGGTCGCTCCGCCATGGATGCGCGCGAGGCCGGGCCCGCTGCGTTGAGCGCCGCCATGCTCGCCGGCAGCATGGAGGAGGCCATCGCGTTGGCCAACGCCAAGGCGCAGGCATGGACCGCCGTGGCCACCATCGAGTCGGCGCAGCGCCTGCTGGATGAAGGCATGCCGCGCCGCGCCGCCGCGCTGCTGGCCGCCACCGATGCGCGCGCCGATCGTGCCGAACGCCGCGGCCTGCGACGCGCGCAGATCGCCATCCTGGCGCAGATCGACGACGCATCCACCGCGCGCACGCTGCTGCAGGACACGCTGCGTCAGGGCATCCAGCCCTTCCTGTCGGATGCCACCACCAGCACCGAGGCGATCGAGATGAACGAGCTCGCTGGCGCCTTCCTGCTTGCCGAGCACGCGGCCAGTGCGGAGCAGCTGTTCGAGGCTTCGCTCGCGATCGATCCAGCCCTGCGCGATCCGCTGAACAATCTCGCGTGGCTGCGCCTCTCGCGCGGCACCATCGACGACACCACGCGCGATCTGGTGAAGCGCGCGTTGATCGCCGGTCCCGACGATCCCAGCACCCTCGACACCGCGGGCTGGTCGCACTATCTCGACGGCGCGCGTGATCCACAGGCGCAGCAGGCGGTGGAACTGCTGCAGCGCGCCACCAGCACGCGCGAGCCGAGCCTGGAGAGCCTCGACCATTCGGGCGACGCGTTCTGGCGCGCGGGCAAGCGCGAGCAGGCCACGCGCGCGTGGCGGCAGGTGGCCGAGTCGGTGGCGGGTCGAGGCGCGCGCAACCGCGTCATGGAGGCGTTCGATCGCATGCAGCAGCGACTGTGGGGGGTGCGTGCATGGTCGGCCGCTTCCTTCTACGATGCCCGTGACGGCGCCGCGATCGAGCGGGCGCAGGCGAAGCTGAAGGCCGTGGCTCAGGGCGTGGAACCGCCCGTCGCGGAACGGCTCACCCAGCCCCCGACACCCGCGGCGCCCGCCGACACCGTGCCCGCGACTCCGACCTCTCCCACGAGCCCCTCCACACCGTAGCCATGGCTGGCCACAGCGCCTGGAAGAACATCAAGCACCGCAAGGCA
The DNA here is from genome assembly GCA_009924765.1 of Planctomycetota bacterium. Taxonomy (GTDB): domain Bacteria; phylum Planctomycetota; class Phycisphaerae; order Phycisphaerales; family SM1A02; genus SYAC01. The sequence continues at coordinate 3,674 of RFQW01000213.1, forward strand.
GCGGTCGACGCCAAGCGCGGGCGCATCTGGAGCAAGCTCAGTCGCGCCATCATCGTGGCCGCACGCAATGGTGGCAGCGACACCAAGTTCAACGCCACGCTGCGTCTGGCCGTGCTCGATGCGAAGGCCGGCAACATGCCGCGCGACACCATCGAGAAGGCCATCAAGAAGGGCGCGGGCGAGAGCGGCGGCGAGCGCTTCGATGCCGTGCGCTACGAGGGCTACGGCCCCGGTGGCGTGGCGGTGGTGGTGGAGGCGCTCACCAGCAACGTGAATCGCACCGCCCCCGAGGTGCGCGCCATCCTGGACA
>RFQW01000214.1 GCA_009924765.1 Planctomycetota bacterium
CTGTTTGGAAGCGCATCGGTGCCAGCGACCGGGGCTGCGTACTTTGCCTGAACGGACTTGATGCCCTCACCTGCGGGGACGGCATCGAACTTGACGGGGCTCTCGGTGCTGCGCTGGTTTTCGCCCAGCTTCTTGGCTCGATCACTGAGCGTGCCGCCGATCTCGTCGAGCGTGACCTGCTTGCCGCCCATCTTCACGGTTTCGGCGGTGACTCCCATGAGATCCGCGCCGACCCACGCGAGCAGACCGAGCGCAACCAGCGCCAGAATGAGCTTTTCGAAGTGACGCTCGAGTGGATTGATGCCCTTCATCGGTGACGCTGCTCCGTGGTGATGTCAGCCGCCGGCGGCAGGCGCCGCGGAGGCTCCCGCTTCGGGTGGCGCGGGCTTCCCCGCTGTCTTGATCGCGGCCATCATGCCCTTGGGCATGCTTTCGGTGGTCCAGTCTCGCAGCCACACGGACTGCAGCTTGAGCGTGACCTCGCTGCAGGGCTGGCTGCCGAAGGCGTAGCCCTGACGCGCGGCCGCGAAGGTGTCCGCCGGCACGAGCGAAAGGCCCGTGACCGTGATGAAATTCTGCGCGGAGAGCGCGTTGACGAGCTTGGGAATGGCGCTGGTTTCACAGACCACCACCAGCGTGGCGTCGCGCACATCGAAGAGCTGGTTGGTGCGCAGGCCGTTGATCGAGGCGGCGAAATCCGGAGCGACATCCGCCTTCGGATCGATGGCCTCGCCCGCGGGCGCCTCGGTGCTGGCGTCGGGCGTTGCGCCCGCCGCGGCGTCGGCGGGCACCAAGCCCGGAATCGGCGTCACCAACAGTCGGTTGATGCACTTGACCGGGGCCTGCACCACGCCCAGCGGCGTCTGCTTGCCGCTTGCATCGGTCTTGCTGTTGACCTGCCGGATGGCCTTCAACACATCCTCGACGACCCACATGTCCCACTGGAACTGGAAGAGCTGCGCAAGCGCGAATTCGACGCCGGGGGCGGCCTTGGAGTCGCCATCCTTGGCGGACGCGAGCTTGTCGCGCCAAACGATGGCGCCTGGACGGAGATACACCTCGATGCCAGCCGCGTTCTCGGTGATCAGCGCGAGACGCGTGTCGACCAGGCGCGCGTTGAGTTCGGCGAGTTCCTTGGGATCGGTCACCTCGGAGCGCTGCTTCTTCATCAGCACGCCGGTGAGATGCTCGGTTTCGGCGCGCTGCACGCGATCGAGCGCTTCCTCGCTCTTGCTGGGACCGGCCATCTTCATGATGGATGTCATCAGCGCATCGCGTTGGGTGACGAGCACCGGCAGCGCGTTGTCCCGGAGAAGATCCACGTTGCGCAGATTCTCGGTTTTCGGCTTCGGGAGATACGTGGCGAGTTCCCCGGCCACGCTGCGGCCCGCCCGATTTCGATCCACGGCGGACTGGTAGATGCCCTGCGCATCGGCGGCGAGGGCTTCCTGATGCTTCGTGAGCTCCTCGATGAGCGCCTTGTTGATGAACGCCGATTCGGTCTTGACCGACCCGTCGGCGGCGCGAACATCAACGCTGGTCTTCTCGAGGCCGCCGAGCTTCTCGTAGGCATCGACGCGATCCTTGATCTTGGCGACCACGGGCGCACGCACGAAATCGAGCGAGAAATACGCGGCGAGCGGAGCGATGATCACGATGAGGCCGCACGTGATCGGCACCCACCGCTGCTTCAGGAACGCGATCCACTTGTCGAAGTCGATGTTCTTCAGCGCACTGAGGTCGAGCTTGGCGCTCATGGCGTGGCTCCTGCTTCGGCGGGCTTGGGACCGGATTCACGGATCACCACCGTGAACTGCACGTTGCCGGAGAAGATCTTGGTGCCCGGGGGATAGAGCGGATTCGGATCCAGGATGGGCGCGAGCGCCTCGAGGTTGGCGGCACCCTTCTGCGCCGCTTCGGTGCTGGCGGCGGGATCGGAACCCGCGGCTTCGGCGGCCGTGGCGGGCCGGATCTTCGGTGACGGTGCCTTCGGCCGGAGGTGGACCCCCGAGCGATGCGCCGCCCTTGCCGCTCATGCCGCCGCCCGCCTTCACTTCGCCACCACCGCCGCGACCACGACGGCCGGAACGGCCCTCGCCACCGGATGGTGCACCGCCCGACGGCGCGCCACCCGACGGAGCGCCGCCGGTGGGTGCGCCGCTTGCAGCGCCAGTGTCGCCGCCGGTGGGCATGCCACCTGCATCGCCGCCCGTGGGGGCGCCGTCGGCAGGCTTGGTGTCCTTCGCCTCGGAGGCGATCACCATGATCGGCTGCGTCGAAGCCGTGGTCTTGATCGATTCCTTCTCGATGACGTAGGGCACATCCTTGCGATCGAGGTTGTTGCGCAGCCAGGCGCCGACCGAACCATCGAGGTAGGTCGCGGCCTTGTCGTCCATGTTCACGAACTCCACCTTCATGCTGACGGTGATGGTTCGCTTCTTGCTTTCGGCGTTGAACGCGTAGTTGCCCGAGAGGTCGCGGATCGAGATGAGCTTGCGGTCCTTCGCGGGAATCTTGAGCAACGCCTCGGCATCGGTCGCCTTCAGTTCGGCATCAGGGCCACTGCTGAGCGTGGCCGAGAACGCGTCGCGCACCAGATGCGGCCAGATCTCGCGATCGGCCAGCAGATGCTGCACGTTGGCGGCCAAGGCGCCTGCCTGGCCGGCGTTCTTCGCGGCATCGAGCTGCCGCTTCAGGCCTTCGCCCTGGTTGATCGCGTTCTTCGCCGCAGCGAGGGTGGCTTCACTGCCATCGAGCTTCTGCGATTCGAACACGGGACGCATGAAAAGGGCCGCGGAACCCACCACCGCCACGCAGGCGGCGGCGATGAACCACTTGTTCTTCGCCTGCCAGAGCTTCTCGCGCAGGTTGCCCAGCGGCGACAGGTTGACGCTGATGCGCGAGAGGCCCACGCCCTGCAACGCAAGCCCGTAGGCGGTGACGAAATTCACGGCATTGGCCATGAAATCCGCGGCATCACGGCCTTCCACGCGGATGCGCTTGAACTCGTCGACGCGCTGCACCTCGATGTTGAGCTGCTGGCCGAGGAACTTGCGCAGGCCCGGAATGCGGAAGGTGCTGCCCACGCCGAACACATGCTCGATGGGCTTCTCGCGGTGCGACATCTGGTAGTGGCCGATGGAGCGCTGCACGTCGGTGACCAGATCGCCGAACACCGGGCGCATGGCCTGCATCTTGGAGCTGGCGCTCTCCGCCTTCAGGCGGTCCGCCTTGCCGTAGTTGATCTTGAAGGTTTCCAGCAGGCTTTCCGTGAAATGCGTGCCGCCCAGCGGGAAGGTGCGGATCCAGCATCGGCCGCTTTCGGCCACGATCACGTCGCTGGACTGGGTGCCGATGTCGAGCGTGACGACCGGCGCGTGATCATCGCCCAGCGCCAGGTCGTAGGTCATGGCGTTGAACACGGCCAGCGGCCCAAGCGTGACGATTTCCGGCTGAATGCCGAATTCGGCGTACAGGGACAGGCGCTCCGCGATCTTCTCCTTGGTGATGGCGAAGATGCCCACTTCCACCTCGGGGTTGTCCGGGCTGGAGAATGTCTGGTAGTCCCACTCCACCTCGTCGATGGGGAAGGGAATCTGCTGCACAGCCTCGAATTTCACGATGTCCGGGATCTTCTTGGGCTCGACCGGCGGCAACTTGGCGAAGCGCGCAAGACCCGCATGACCGGGCACCGAAACCACCACCTTCACGCCCTCGAGATTCTTGGCCGTCACGAACTGCTGGAGCGTGAGACGGGTCATCTCGTTCACGTCCACATCGGGCGTGGTGAGCGGCTTGGCGTGCGGGATGTAGGCGAAATCCTCGACCGTGACCTCGTCGCCAACGCGTTCGAGACGGATTCCCTTGATGGCGAAGGCACCGATTTCGATGCCCCAGGCAGATTGGGTCTTTGCCATGCGTGTGGAGGGGTGGG
>RFQW01000215.1 GCA_009924765.1 Planctomycetota bacterium
AGACTGAACAGGACGGTGGTGCATCGGGCCAATCGCATGCCCACATCCTACCGGGATGGCCTGATCCGTCACCGATATGCTGCGTGCGTGAACCGTTTCCTCGCGATTCCCGTCACGGCCGTGGTGCTCATGGCGGTGCCGGCCTGCGACAGCACCCCGCGTCGCGCCGACGGATCGCCCCTGCTGGCGCCGGATGCCTCGGAGGGTGCGTGGCTGCGGGAGATCAAGTCGATCCGCGTGCATCCCCTGAGCCGCATCATGGCACGCACCGATCCTCTGATGCTCGATGTGCGCGTGGAGTGCAGCGACCTGGACGACAACGATGTGCGCACGGTCGGACTCCTGCAGGTGCAGGTCGGTACCGGCGAAGGTGCCGAAACGGTCACGGTGGACCTGAACGACCACACCACCAATCGACGCTGCTGGGATTCGGTCACGCGCACCTACTCCGTGCGCGTTCCGGCACCCGCGGGCTTCCAGTGCCAGCCCAAGGCCACCCTTCCGGTGGAGGTGTGGCTGCGCCTGAATGCCGACGCCGAGTTGCATGCGACCCGCCAGGTTGCATGCCCATGACCTTGCGCGGTCAGGCGCTGCGGGCGGATGCGTGGATGCTGCTCGCTTCCATCATCTGGGGCGCGGCGTTCGTGGCGCAAGGCAAGGCGGCGGCGCATCTGGACGCACTCAGCATCATCGCGCTTCGATTCACGGTGGGCGGACTGCTGCTGCTGCCGATCGCGCTTGCACGAAGATCGCGTGTTCGAGCGCACTCGCCGTGGCCCACGGTGGCGCTGGGCGGCACGCTTGCGGGGCTGGTGATGCTGCTCGCCGCCGTGCTGCAGCAGCGAGGCATCGAGGCGGGCGCAACGGCCAGTGCGGCCGGGTTCATCACCGGGCTGTACGTGCTGTTCGTGCCGATCATGGGATTGGCGGTGGGCGTGCGAACGCACATCACGGTGTGGGCCGGTGCGGTGGTGGCGGCAGCGGGCCTGTACCTGCTGAGCGTGGGCCCCGATCTGTCCATGTCGCGCGGTGATGTGCTGGTGCTGCTGTGCGCGCTGGCGTGGGCGGTGCATGTGCTGCTGATCGGACGCTTCTCACCGAAGTGCGATGCCATCGAGCTTGCCGCGGCGCAGTTTCTGGTGACAGGTTTGGTGGCCATGTGCCTGCTGCCCTTCCTGTCACCATCGTTGCCTTCGGTGGCATCCATCGAAGCCGTGATCTGGCCGCTTGTGTATCTGGGGCCCGTTGCCGTCGGCGTGGCGTTCACCCTGCAGGTGGTCGGGCAACGCACGGCACCCCCGGCCCACGCCGCGGTGATCCTGAGCATGGAATCGCTGTTTGCCGCGGTGTTTGGGGCCGCCATCGGGGGTGAACGGCTGACCGGGGGCCAATATGCGGGGTGCGGGCTGATGTTGGCGGGCATCCTGCTGGCCCAGGCCGTGGATCTGCGCGGCAAACCCGCCACGGCGGCCGAAACCGCAACCCCCCGCTGAACCCGGATTTGCTGCTAGAATCCTCGCCCGCTTTGGGGATTAGTGTAACGGTAGCACAACTGACTCTGACTCAGTTAGTCCTAGTTCGAATCTAGGATCCCCAGTTCAAGATCGATGCGAAGCGCCCTGGCCACCTCCAGGGCGTTTCGCTTTTTGGATCCTCGCGCGGCGAGATCGATCGCGCAGGCTCGGGCGGCTGCAAGTTGCGATCGATGCGACTCGCGTGAGCACGATCGACGCATTCCCTAGCATCGCCCTCATGCGCGTGGTCAGCCTGCTTCCGTCCGCAACCGAGATCCTGTGCCGCATCGGTGGCGCCGATCTGCTGGTGGGGCGAAGCCACGAGTGCGACTTTCCCACCGAGGTCGCGGATCGACCGGTGCTGACCAGTCAGAAGACGCACGCGGCCACCAGCGCCGAGATCGATCGTCAGGTTCGCGAGGCGCTGCAGGATGGAAGCGGCGGCGCAGGCCTGTATCGCCTGGATGAGGCGCGGCTTCGCGAACTGCGGCCTGACGTGATCCTGACGCAGGATCTGTGCGATGTGTGCTCGATCGATCTGCGCACCGTGCAGCGCGTGGCGGCGGACATGCCCAGCAAGCCGCTGATCGTGAACCTGAATCCGAGCACCATCATGCAGGTGCTTGATGATGTGCTGCGCGTGGGCGATGCCGTGGGTCGCGTGGCGCAAGCGCAGCAGGCCATGGTGGAACTGCGCGATGGGTACTGGAGCGCGATCGACTTCGTGAATCCGTATGTGCCGGGGCCTGAGGTGCTGTTTCTGGAGTGGTGCGACCCGCCGTTTGGTGGCGGGCACTGGACGCCGGAACTGGTGCAGGCTGCAGGTGGACGCCATTCGCTGGGACAGGCTGGCGCGAAGAGCCGGCAGCTGTCGCCGGAAGAGATCATCGAGGCGGCACCCGAACGCGTGGTGATCTGCCCCTGTGGCTACGGTCTGGATCGGGCCTGGCAGGAACTGGATGTGCTGCGAAACACGCGCTGGTGGCCCCTGCTGCCGGCGGTCATGGATGCCAAGCCGGGATCCATCGTGGTGGTCGACGGCAACCAGATGTTCAACCGCCCTGGTCCGCGACTGATCGACGCCTTCCGCTGGATGGTGGGCTGGCTGAACGACCGGCCGGAACTGATCCCGCCCCACTTCCCCGTGCGCGCCGCCTGCTGACTTGGCAGCAAACAATCAGGGACGGGGGTCGTTATGCGCGCCTTCAAAATCGGCGTGGGGCGAATCGGCGTTGCCAACACACCATTTCGCCTCTGGCGCGCGCAAACTTCCGGGTTCACGAGTCGTGGCCAATAACGACCCCCGTCCCTCGGACTGGCACGCGGATTGCCTTCTGCACCGCCTCGGCCGATGCGTCCGATGCATCCGCCGCGAAAGGACTCACACACCATGCGACTCGACAAATTCACCACGCTTGCACAGGAAGCCATCCAGGGCGCGCAGAGCAAGGCCAACCTCGCCGGCCACGGCGAACTCAGCCCGCTGCATCTGCTGCTTGCCATGCTCGACGAGAAGGGCGGCGTGGCCGGCAGCATTCTGCAGCGCTGCGGCGTGGAACCTTCGCGCCTTGCCGATGTGGCCGAGGCCGAACTTCGCCGCCTGCCCAAGGTGCAGGGCGCGCAGGCCTCGCCGGGCCAGGCCTTCATGCAGGTGCTGACCGACGCCGAACGCGAGGCGCAGCGCATGAAGGATGCCTATGTGAGCACCGAGCACCTGCTGCTTGCGCTGGTTGAAACCAAGACCGTCGCCAAGGAGGCACTGAGCACGCTGGGCCTGAACAAGGCGCGCGTGCAGAGCGCCATCGATGCCATCCGCAAGGCCAGCGGCGTGAGCGGCGTGAACGACCCCAACGCCGAAGGCGGCATGGAGGCGCTGAAGAAGTACGCCATCGACCTGACCGAGCGCGCGCAGAGCGGCAAGCTGGATCCGGTGATCGGCCGCGACGAGGAGATCCGCCGCTGCATGCAGGTGCTGAGCCGCCGCAGCAAGAACAACCCGGTGCTGATCGGCGAGCCCGGCGTGGGCAAGACCGCCATCGCCGAGGGCCTGGCCCTTCGCATCGTGAACGGCGACTGCCCCGAAGGCATGAAGGGCAGCCGCATCATGGCGCTCGACGTGGGTCAGCTGCTTGCGGGCGCCAAGTTCCGCGGCGAGTTCGAGGAACGCCTGAAGGCCGTGCTGCGCGAAGTGGCCGCCAGTGAAGGCAGCGTGATCCTGTTCATCGACGAGCTGCACACCATCGTGGGCGCGGGGCAGACCGAAGGCAGCCCCAGCGCGGGCAACCTGCTGAAGCCCGCCCTGTCGCGCGGCGAGCTGCGCTGCATCGGCGCCACCACGCTGAACGAGTACCGCAAGCACATCGAGAAGGACCCGGCCTTCGAGCGCCGCTTCCAGCCGGTGTACGTGGG
>RFQW01000216.1 GCA_009924765.1 Planctomycetota bacterium
GCGGATGCCTCGAACGATGCGCGACCCGTGTCGGTCACCTTCATGGATCGGCCACTGCGCGTGCTGTATGTGGATGGTTGGCCACGGTGGGAATATCGCTATCTCAAGAACATCCTGCTGCGCGAGGAGGGTGTGGAGAGCTCGGTCATGCTGCTCTCCGCAGACCGCGACTTTGCGCAGGAAGGCACCGCACCGCTTGCACGCCTGCCGGCCACCAAGGAGGAGTTCGCGCCGTTCGATGTGGTGGTGATCGGCGATGTGCCCGGCGGATTCCTGGATGATGCGCGACAGCGGCTGCTTCGCGAGCATGTGGCCAGGCGTGGAGCGGGATTCCTGTGGATCGGCGGCGAGCGAAGCACGCCAGGATCATGGGTCGGAACGCCGCTGGAGGATCTGCTTCCATTCCGTGGATCACTGGATCTGGTGCGGTGGGATGAACCGGTTTCGATGCAACCCACACCCCTGTCGCAACGGCTTGGATTGCTGCAGCTCGAGGATGGCGAGCCGTCGTGGCCGGCCGCACTCGGCGTGCCTGGTGAACCCTGGTCGCATCTGGAATGGGCACAACGACTGGATCCGGCACAACTCAAGCCGACCGTGGAGACATGGGCCACCGCGCAATCCATCTCCTCCAGCACAGGCAAGCGCGTGACCAGCGCACCATTGGTTGTTTCCATGCGCTTTGGTGCCGGCAGCGTTGCCTATGTCGGCACCGACGAGACATGGCGATGGCGGCACGGTCTTGGCGAGACGCTGCCGGAACGATTCTGGGTGCAGATCATCCGGCATCTCGCGCGAAGCGGCCTGCGCAGCGACGCATCCGGTCCGACACTGGAAGTGGAACCATCCTCCGCAGCGGTCGATCAGCCCGTCCGTGTGGTGCTGGAAGGATCCACCAGCGTGGACGCGGATCAGATCACGGTGGAGGCGCGTCGCGCCGATGGTGGTGAGGTGATCGAGGTGCAGCTGAAGCCCGAGGGTGGCGGCCGATTCGCCACCGCCTGGTCGGCGCCACGCGAGGGTGTGTGGTCGCTGCATGTCACGCAGCCCACCATGCCTGGAGCCAACACCGCGCGGCTGGATGTTCGAAGCGAGGAGCCTGAGCGCGTGGATGCCACACCGGATCACGCCGCCCTGCGGCAACTGGCCGACGCGACGGGTGGTCGGATGCTGGCGCCGTCCGACATCGGTGATCTTTCGAAGTGGGCCCCGCGTCGATCGGTCACCATTCGAATGCCGATCGACTGGCCGCTGTGGGATCGTTGGCCGGTGTTCGCCCTGCTTGCCTTCCTGCTGGCTGCGGAGTGGATCGGTCGTCGGTTGCTGCGCCTGACCTGAGCCCATTTCAGCGGAATTTCTCGCGACTTTCAGTGGGAAGCCACGGCCTGATTGCTAGGCTTTCACGCGTGCCAGGATCGCTTCTGAACAAGGTTGCATCGATGCACAGGCGGGCGATCGCGCTCGAGCGTGTGCGGTCGATCACCGTGCTTCTGCTGGTGGCCATGGTCGCGGTCGCAGGTGCCGTGCTGGTGGACCAGGTGGTGCGCTGGCCATGGGCCGTGCGAAGCGTGCTGCTGCTGGGCGGACTGCTGGCGATCGTGCATCTCGTCCGACGATCGGTCGTGCAGACATGGTTCCACGCACCGTCCATGCAGAGTGTGGCGGTTCGTCTGGAACAGGTCGAACCGTCCCTGCGTGGACAGCTTGCCAGTGCCGTCGACTTCCAGCGAGCGGGTGTCGATGCATCGAGCGAGTTGGCCAGAACTGTGATCGAACAGGCTGAGCAGGCATGGGATCGCGCGAAGCCGGCACGCCACCTGCGCCTGACGCGCGCTGCATGGCCATCCACGCTTTGCGCGTTGATGCTGTGTGTGTGGGCCACGGTGATCGTGTGGCAGCCCCAGACCAGCATGATCGGCCTTCGGCGCACGCTCACACCCTGGTCGGGCGACCAATGGCCGGCGCGCGTGGCGATCGAGGTGACACCGATCGCCGAGTCGATCGCGCGTGGCGTCAGTGTGCCGTTGCAGGTGCGCGTGGTTCGTGGCGACGATCCAGCGCTGCAGGTTCGCGTGCGCTGCATCATCACCGGTTCGAATGGTCAGGTGAGCGAACGAGAACTGGATCTGGTGCGTCAGGCGGACGGCGTGTTCGAGCGTCCCATCACCGCCGAAGGCGATCGCATGCGAATCGAGTTCTCGGCACGCGATGCCGACACGCAGGCATTCACGCTTGGTGTGGTCACGCCTCCATCGATCGAGCGGTGTGCCTTGACGGTGCAACCGCCCGCCTACGCAACGGGCGATCAACCTGTTGTGGATGTGTCGTGGCAGGCAACCGCTCCTCCAGAGATCGGAAACGTGCTGGCTGGAAGCCGGGTCGATCTCCGCCCCGGCACCTGTGCAACGCGACGCAGGTGGCACGATCGATGCATCGTGGCTGCAGCGCGTGGTGCAGCTGCGTGATGCGGCTGGTGCGGTGATCGGTGCACCCACCATCGAGAGCAGCGATGCGCGCCACTGGAACATTGCATGGACCGCGACCATGCCCGTGGATCTCGTCGTGCAACCCATGGATGCTCAGGGTGTGCAGGCACCCGATGCCCTGCGCGTCGCGCTTCGCGTGATTCCGGATCGTGAACCGGCCGTGTCGGTGACCGAGCCCGAATCGGACGAGACGATCACGCCGCAGGCCACCATTCCGTTCACCATCGAGGCATCGGATGATCTGCGCCTGTCCACGCTTGGCTGGACCGTGGATCGCCAGCAACGCTCCGGCGAGCCAGGGCCTGTCCGGCTGGGCACCACCGATCGCCCCGCCACCGGGCGTGAGATGTCGCTGAAGGACACGTTGAACATCCCGTCCATGCAGGTACGCGGTGGAGATGTGCTGCTGCTGCGCGGCATGGCACAGGACCGGTGTGAAATGGCCGGTGTGGCGCGCAAGCCGACCCGAAGTGATCCTCGACAGTTGCGCGTGGTGGATCGGGACACTTTCGAGCGCCAGATGCGTCAGCAAACCAGCACGCTTCGGCAGGCCGTCGCCCGTCTGGAGGCTTCCCAGCAGGACATCGAGCGCAACACGGATGCGGCGGCCGCGGTTCGGGCGCAGGTGGGGCTGACGGACCGGGTGCGACAGACCAATGTCGCCGCGAACAAGTTGGTGCAGCGGCTGGTGCGCAATGAGCTGAAGGACATCGCCCTCACGGAGACATTGCAGGAGGCGGGCCGACTTGGACAGCAGGCCGAATCACAGTCCACGCAGGCACAGGATGCGCTGCAGCGCGCCACCAGCGGTGACCAGCAGGCCGCGTCGAAGGCGCGCACGCATCAACAGCAGGCGCAACAGTCACTTCGCGACATGGTGGATCTGCTCGATCGCGACGATGACGCGGCCGGTGCGCAGCGCCGCGCCGATCGTCTGGCTGAATCCATCACCAAGCTCCGCAATGATCTGCGCGAGGCGAGCCGTTCAAGCGCGGGCAAGTCGTCCGAGGAGCTGACCGCGACCGAGAAGCAGGCCATGCAGGAACAGGCCTCGCGCCAGCGCACCGCTGCCGACGAGGCACGCGCCATGCTGGATGACCTGCGCGCACGAAGCGAGAAGAACCAGTCCAAGGACCGCGCCCAGGCCCGTTCCCTCCAGCAGGCCGCGGAAGAGGGTGAGAAGGGTCAGGTGTCGCGCCGCATGGACGAGGCCGCCGATCGCACGGATCGCAACCAGGCCACGGCGGCGGATGAATCCATGCAGGCTGCGGCCGAGGCGGTGGAGCGCGTGCGCGAGGCGCTTCGCGAGGATCGCCGTGCGCGCACCGAGGACCTGCGTCGTCGCCTGGCAAGTCTGGACGAATCGCTGCAGTCGCTCATCAAGGCGGGTGAAGCGGCGACCCAGTCGATGGAAGGACTCGACGCC
>RFQW01000217.1 GCA_009924765.1 Planctomycetota bacterium
CGAAGCAGTCCGGGCACATACAGGTAGCTGGTGCCGGTGCTGCGGCTCGCCTCGTCGAAATCGGCCGGGCAGAACCAGATCTCGGAAGTGGGATCCATGAGGCCCTTCAGCAGCTGCGGCAAGCCTCCCTCGGGACCGTTCACGCCGACCGCGGGCAGCATGTTGCAGATGGGGATCAGTCCGCCGTTCGAGTCGCTGTAGCTGCGATAGGGCAGGAAGATCTGTCGCAGGTTGCTCATGCAGCCGGTGTTGCGGCCCTCGGCGCGCACCATGCCGATGGCCGGCACGGCGATGCCCATGAGGATGCCGATGATGCCGAGCACCACCAGCAGTTCGATGATCGTGAACCCGCGACGCATGGCGCCATGGTAGGAGCGCCCGCGGCGCCCGCCCAACCGCGTTTCAGGCCTTCTCCACCTCGGCGAACAGTGCGTCCACGAAGGCGTCGGGGTCGAAGGGCTGCACATCCTCGGGCGTCTCGCCCACACCCACCAGCTTCACGGGCACGCCAAGCGCCTCGCGGATGGCCACCACCGAACCACCGCGCGCGGTGCCGTCGAGCTTCGCCAGGAACACGCCCGTCACCTGCACCACATCCTTGAAGGTGCGTGCCTGCGCGATGGCGCTCTGGCCCGTGGTGGCATCGAGCACCAGCAGCGTCTCGTGCGGCGCGCCCGGAATGCGCTTGGCGATCACGGTGCGGATCTTGCCCAGTTCGCGCATCAGGCCATCCTGCGTGTGCAGGCGACCTGCGGTATCGACCAGCAGCGTGTCGGCTCCGCGCGCAAGCGCCGCGTTGGCGGCATCGAACGCCACGGCCGCGGGATCGGCGCCCGCAGCGCCCTTCACGATGTCCACGCCAAGACGCTCGGCCCAGATCGACAGCTGCGCCACGGCGCCCGCGCGGAAGGTGTCGGCCGCGGCCAGCACAACGCTGCGCCCCTCGTCACGCAGCGCCTTCGCGATCTTCGCCACGCTGGTCGTCTTGCCTGAACCGTTCACGCCCACCACCAGGATCACGGTGGGACCGCTCGGCGCGCGCGCGATGCGCAGGTCGTCGCCCTGCAGCCGCTGCTTCAAGCGCGCCTTCAGGATGGCGAGCGCGTCGCTGCCCTTCTTCGCAACGCCGGCGCGGAACTGCGTGCGCACCTCGTTCACCAGATCGCGCGCGATCACCACGCCGACATCCGCGCTCACCAGCGCGGTCTCCAGCTGATCGATCAGCGCCTCGTCCAGATCGCGGCCGTGCAGCAGCGAACGCAGGCCGCCGCCGATCGCCGCCGCCGTGCGACTGGCCCCGCGACGCAACGCCTCGATCGCCTTGCGGAACATCTCAGTTCGCCTCGCCGCGGTTCTTCCACCAGCGGTCCAGCACGGCGTTCACGAACGCGGGACTGCGCTCACCGCCGAATTCGCGCGCCAGCTCCACCGCCTGATCGATGGCCGCGGCATGCGGCACGCCACCATGCAGCATCTCGTAGAAGGCCAGACGCAGCACATTGCGGTCGACCACAGGTTGGCGATGCGTGGGCCAGTCGGTCACCAGCGATGCCAGCGCACGATCGGCCTCGTCGCGGAATTCCCAGGCCATGGCGGCAAGCGCGCGGCCCTGCTCCAGCGTCTTCGCATCCTCGGGCTGCTCGGCATCGTCGCCGAAGTGGCCGGCCAGCGAGGTGTCGGTGGCGCCCTGGTCCAGTTCGTACATCACCTGCAGCGCACAGCGGCGGGCCTTCAGTCGCACATCCACGCTCATCGCTTCGCCTCCTCGCGCACCAGGCGCATGGTGTCGAGCGTGCGCAGCGCCGCGCGCATGGCGAACGCGCCCGCGTCGCCCTTGTCGCCACCTGCACGCGCGCGCGCCTGCTTCAGATCCTCCACCGTGAGCACCGCCAGCGCCACCGGGCGGCGAAACCGCACCGCCAGCGCGCTGAACTGCCCGAAGGCCGCATCCACGATGTGTCGATCGTGGCGCGTCTCGCCGCGCACCACGCATCCCGTCACCACCACGGCGTCGAAGCCCGCCTCGAGCGCCTCGAGCACCACCGGCGGCAGGTCGTACACGCCATCCACCGTGAACACGCGCAGATCGGTGTCCACGCCACCGGCCTGCGTGAACGCGCCACGCGCGCCCGCGAGCAGGCGTTCGTGGATCGCCGCGTGGTAGTCGGCGGCGACGATCGCCACGCGAAGGCCGCGGGCGGACATCAGGGGCTTCGTGTCGTGCATCTGGCGCATGAGGGGTTCCATGGTAGATGGCTTCGACCCGCCGCGGGAACGCATGCCCGGCGCGCCGCACGCGTAGCATCGGCGCCATGCGCTCCATGGTGATCCGCGCACTCGCGATCCTGCAGCTGGTTCGCATGCCCCTGGCGCTGGCCGTGGGCAGCGATCTGTGGCTGGCCACGCTGCTTGTTCGCTGGAATCCGATGGCCGCGGATCGAGCCGCCAGTCGCATGGATCTGTGGCTGGCACTCGTGATCGGAGGCCTGATCGGCGGCGGCCTGCTCGGGTTTGCCGCCGGCATGAACGACCTGCTCGATCTGCGCCGCGATCAAGCCACCAACCCGGGACGACCGCTGCCCGCGGGTCGCATGCGCACACCGCACGCGGCGCTGGTCACCTTCGGCTCGCTCGTCACCGCGTTGCTTGCCTCGGTGGCGTTCGGCGACGACGCGCTGCATGTGGCACTGCTGGCCGCAGCCGGCATCGTGGCATGGAACACCGTGGGCCGACACATTCCGTGGCTCGGCATTCCCATGATGGGGCTCGCGCACGCCGGCGTGATGTTCATTCCGTGGCCAGGCCAGCCATTCACCCTGCCTGCATGCCTGGTGTTCGCGCAGGCCGTGGTCACGGGCACCCTGCTGCATCAGCGCAGCGGCAAGCGCCCGGCGATCGATCAACGCACGGTGGTGGGTCTGGTGCTGATCGCCGTCGCGTGCGTGGCCGGACTGGTGGCCCTTGGCCTGAAGCGCGAGGCCCCCGCCTGGCCACCGCCGCATGCGGCGTGGCTGGGCGTGTTCCCGATCATCGGCATGGGATGGTTCGTGTGGCTGCTGCGCGGCGCGATCGTGGAACCCACGGCACCCGAATCGAACCTGCTGCTGCAGCGCGCGGTGGTGGCCGTGCCGCCCGCCATGGCGGCGGCGTGGGCGCTGTCGATGGAACACCCCGTCGCGGCGGCGGCCTTCGCCGGCACCGCCATCGCATGCTGGACACTGGCGTATCTGGCACGGGAGATCCATGCCATGCTGGCTGCGCCGCCGGTGTGGCGCGGCTGACGCGCGTTTGGCCGCGCGTTCGAGCGCCTCCGTCCGCACCGCCACAGGTAGCATGCCCGCGTGCTGCGGCGCCTTCTCGCCATCGCGACCATCCTGCTGCTCGGTGCGGGTCCGCTTGACCTCACGCCGCCGAGCGTCGGCACCGCCGGCATGCGTGCTGCACCCATCACCGGCGATCGACTGAGCGGCTTCGTGCTGCCCATCCTGCCCGTGAAGAGCGATCTGGTGATGAAGGCCACGCGCGCCTTCAAGTGGAAGGTGGATGACACGCAGCGACTGGCGCTGCAGGGCGATGTGCGCATCACCGCGGGTGGCTACAGCTTCATGAGCCGCAACGCCATCGTGTGGATCAACCGCATCCCCAGCGCCGAAGGCATCATCACGCAGGCCGCCATCTGGTTCGCCGATGTTTCCGAACCCACACGCGCCGCAGGCCTGGGTGTGGAAGGCCGCAACGTGCTGGTCACATGCAGCCTGCGCGGCAACGTGAAGCTGTCGGTGCCGGTGATGGAGGATCAGCCACCCTCCGCCGTGACGCTCGCACCGGCCGATGCGCGTCTGGCTTCATATCTGCAGGGCATCGCGGCGGGCCCGGCCACGCTGGCGGGACAGCCGCGCGTGGA
>RFQW01000218.1 GCA_009924765.1 Planctomycetota bacterium
GCGGTCGCCGTGGATCTGCTCGATGTCCTTGAACAGCCCGGGGTTCGTCTTGCCGCGATTGAAGAGCGTGACGGTCCAGCCGCGAGTGCGGGCGCTGTCGACGATGGCCGGGCCCAGGAACGCGGTGCCGCCAAGAATGAGCAGGTTCATGGGGAGTTAAACCGGATCGCGCGTGTGGGGTTGCGGTCGATGCGAAGCGAGGTCACCCGAGGCGAGCGCCGGTGTGTTTTGCACCGAAATTCGGCCACATGTCCGGGGGTCGGGTGATGGGGGCGTCATGATGGGCACCCGGGGAGGCAGCGGAGGAGAGATGGACATGATGTCAGAACCGACATACTCTTCCGAGGGTGGAACGTACCGCGACAAGCCCTTGCGATGGCTTCATGTCAAAGTCCGCACCCCGCCGTGTGATCAAGGGATGCGAGCGAGGGATCCAGCACCATGACACGAACCAACCGAAAGAATGATCGGGCTCGCGAAGCCGCCCTGCAGGCACGGGGTTGGCGCACGGGATCCGTGCGCGAGTTCCTTGGCCTGTCCGATGCCGAGGCTGCCTACATCGAGTTGAAGCTGGTGTTGGCGCGCGCGCTGCGCGTGGAGCGTGAGCGCCATGGCTTGACGCAGGCTGTGGCTGCGCGGCAGCTGCGCTCCAGTCAGTCGCGCGTGGCCAAGATGGAGGCGGCCGATCGCACTGTTTCACTTGACCTGCTGGTGCGTTCGTACTTCGGGCTCGGCGGCACGCGGACCGGCATGGCGGGCGGTGGGTCGATCGCGTTCCGGTCACTGACTTCCCTTGACGAACAAGGGGAGCAGCACTATCTTCCCTTGTGCGACAAGGGAAGGGGTTCCAGTACGCCGTTCCTGAAGGAGCGCGACACATCCGAGGTGCAATGCATGCGCAAGCCAACCGATCAACGCCCCGAAATTCCGCCTGGCACTCATCCTGCAGGCCGTCACGCGTGGTTCGCTGCACGGGTACGCCATCGCGCGGCGCATCAAGGAGCGCTCCGGTGGCGAGTTGCTGGTGGAGGAGGGCTCGCTGTATCCGGCGCTGCACCGCCTTGTGCGGCTGAAACAGCTGGTGGCCGAGTGGGGCACCAGCGAGAACAATCGCCGCGCGCGTTTCTATCGCATCACGCCCGCGGGCCAGAAGCGCCTGAAGGCCGATGCGAGCGCCTGGCGGCGCGTGTCGGCGGCGGTGACGGCGGTGCTGGATGGGCGCGCGCCGGCGCTTGAGATGCGGGGGTTGTCATGGACGGCGTGAATCCAGCCGCCTCGGGCGCCCAGGCATCCAATCGCGACGCGATTGCCGACGAGTTCGAGCTGCACGTGCAGCAGTGCGCCGAGCAACTGCAGCGCGAAGGCCTGACGCCTGCGCATGCCCGCGCCGAGGCGGAGCGTCGCTTTGGAGACGCGACTCGACATCATGAGCAATGCAGGCGCGAGGCGCCGGAGGAACGCATGAACGCGAAGGCTCGTCTGATGCTGCGTCTGGCCGTGGTTGCGCAGGGCGCGGCGATCGCCGTGCTTGTGACGTTTGTCTGGCGGCAGGATCACTCGATCGCGGATTTTCGGCGCGAGGTGGATGTGCTGAAGGCGCAGTCACGCGTGCAGGCGATCGATTCGCAGGCGGCGCAGGCGGTGCAGCGCGCGATCGCGGTGACACCGGGTACCGAAGAGCCGGCGCCTGTGCATCTGGAGGGCGCGGTGCCGCGGCCCGGGGCTTACAACCTTCCCGAGAGCGGGTCGCTCAAGTTGGATCGACTCGTTCGCGCGGCAGGCCTGCGTGACGAGCAGGTGTCCGTGCGGGTGTTGCCTTCGCGTGGTGGCGATGCAGTCGTTCAGCGCTGGAAGGCCGCGGGACTTGCGGTGCGTGTTGATGGACCCGATGCGCCCTGCGTGGAGGTGACGGTGGATGCGAAGGGCGCCCATCCGCCGCTTGCATTGCACGGCGGTGAGCTGGTCATCGTATTGCCGGCGAAGTGAATCGGCAGCGCAAAGCTCGCGGCTTCAGGCCAACCGACGCTCGCCTCAGCACGCCTCGACAAGCATGCTGACCGCGTTGCCGCCACCCAGGCACAGCGAGCACACACCGCGCTTGCCGCCGGTGCGGTGCAGGTGGTGGATGAGCGACACCAGCACCCGCGCGCCGCTGGCGCCGATGGGGTGACCCAGCGCGATGCCGCCGCCGCCCACGTTCAGGCGATCCTCGCCGATGCCCAGCGGCTTGATGTCGGCCAGCACCTGCGCGGCGAAGGCCTCGTTGATCTCGAACAGGTCGATGTCCTTCACGCTCATGCCGGCGTGCTGCAGCAGGTTGTTGATGGACACGGCGGGGGCGAAGAACAGGTCCTTGGGTGCCACGCCCGCGGTGTTCTGGCCCAGGATGCGCGCGAGCGGCTTCAGATCCAGTTCGCGGGCCTTCGCCTCGCTCATCACGATCACGGCCGCGGCGCCGTCGCTGATCTGGCTGGCGTTGCCGGCGGTGACGCTGCCTTCCTTGCCGAAGGCGGGCTTGAGCTTGGCCAGGCTGTCGGCGGTGCTGTCGGCGCGGATGCCCTCATCGGTGTCGCAGCCAGCCTTCTGGCCGATCTTCTCGGCGGCCAGCGCCACGATCTCCTTCTTGAACCAGCCTTCCTTGGTGGCGTGTGCGGCGCGCTGGTGGCTCTGCGCGCTGAAGCGATCCTGCTCGGCGCGGCTGATGCCGGCCTTCTGCGCGGTGTAGTCGGCGGCGCAACCCATGGCCCACTTCTCGAAGGCGCAGCTGAGGCCGTCGTACGCCATGTGATCCTGCATCTTCGCCTCGCCGTAGCGCACGCCGCTGCGCAGGTGCATGAAGTGCGGGGCCAGATCCATGTTCTCCATGCCACCGGCCACGGCGCAGCTGATGTCACCGGCGCGGATGGCGGTGCCGGCCTGCATGACCGCCTGCAGACCGCTGCCGCACACCTTGTTCACGGTGACGGCGCTCAGCGTTTCGGCAAGGCCAGCGAGCAGTCCGGCCTGACGCGCGGGGTTCTGGCCCACGCCGGCCTGCAGCACGTTGCCCATGATGCATTCCTCGATGGCGGCCTTGGCGGCGGGCGCATCGGCCAGCATCGCCTCGATCACGAACGCACCCAGTTGCGGCGCGGGCACCTTGGCCAGCAGGCCTCCGAACTTTCCAGAGGCGGTGCGACGGGCGGCGACGATGACGGGGTGGCTCATGATGGCTCCTTGCGAAGGGGGTTTGGGGCATGGATGGTAGCCTCGTCGCTCAACGCATGAGCACCCACAACGCACCATCGGGAAGCGGTTCCGGGCCTTTGAATGCGGCCCATCGGCACGTGGTCACCGACAACCTCACCAGCCTGCAGACCTTCATCCTGGAGGAAGAGGCGCGCTTTCCGAACGCCAGCGGCGAGTTCAGCTGGATCGTGAGCGCCATCTCGCTGGCCGCCAAGATGATCGCCTACAAGGTGCGCCACGTGCGCCTGCAGGGCGGCGTTGGTCAGCAGGGCGAGGTGAACGTGCAGGGCGAGGAACAGATCAAGATGGACGTGATCGCCAACGAGGTGATCATGCGAGTGCTGGGCAGCCGCAAGTCGATCGCGGTGCTTGGCAGCGAGGAAGAGGAGCAACCCGCGATCCTTCGTCGCGGCAGCGAGGGCGGCAAGTACTGCGTGCTGTTCGATCCGCTGGATGGCAGCAGCAATCTGGACACGGCGGTGGGGGTGGGCACCATCTTCACCATCCTTCGCAACGATCCGCACATTCCCGATGCGGTGAAGACCGTGTGTCAGCCCGGGCGCCAGCAGGTGGCCGCGGGCTACGTGCTGTACGGCAGCAGCACGGTGTTCGTGATCACCACCGGCCACGGCGTGCACATGTTCGAGCTGGACATGAGCGT
>RFQW01000219.1 GCA_009924765.1 Planctomycetota bacterium
CGCGCATGACGCTCGTTCGCGGCCAGCCACGACCACTCCTTCGCGTCCGTCCATCCCACACGACGCGCAGCCCCGGTGAAGCGCATGAACAGTCCGCTTCGCAGCAGCCCCTGCGCGTCCACCACCAGGTCGTAGTGGGCGGCACGCAGCGCGCCGCGAAACCTGTGCACCTGCGAAACAACGCCCGGCATCCACCAACGCTTCCACGCCCGGCGCGGAAATGCCACGACCCGTTCCAGTGCCGGGTGGCCTTGTACCGCCGCCTCGAAGTCGTCCTGCACCAGCCAGTCGATCTTGGCTGCCGGAAACGCGGCCCGCAGGCTGGCCAGAATCGGCATGGAGCGACAGACATCGCCCAACGCGCTCGGCTTTACCAAAAGGATGCGACCGGGATTGCCTGCCATGCGAAGTCTCAAGGTATAGTCCGCGACCTTCCCGCGCGGAACCTCCATCCCGTGACCGACGCCAAGCCCGCCCAACCCGAATCACCGAAGAATCCCGGCAGCTCCGCCGCCGGAGACAGCGCTGCGGGCCGTTCGAGTGGTGACACCATCATGGGTCGCGCCGTTGTGGATCGCGGCTGGGCCACCAAGGACGAGCTGGAGAAGTGCCGCGAGATCCAGCAGCGCCTGCCCCCGGGCACCAAGCTGACCGATGTCCTGGTGCAGAAGGAAGTCGTCACGCGTCGCCAGTTGGCACGCCTGCAGAAGGAACTCGAGGCCGATCGCGGACAGAGCGCGATCCCCGGCTATCAGATGATGCGCAAGCTGGGTGCAGGTGCCATGGCCACGGTGTATCTCGCGAAGCAGGTGTCGCTTGACCGTCTGGTGGCGATCAAGATCCTGCCGCGCAAGTACAGCAGCGACGAAGGATTCATCGCGCGCTTCTACAAGGAAGGCCGCGCGGCAGCCAAGCTGAACGACCAGCACATCGTCGGCGCGCTCGACGTGGGACAGGCCGGCGAGCATCACTACTTCGTGATGGAGTACGTCGACGGCGACACCGTGCACGAGCGCATCCAGGCCGCCAAGCGCATTCCGGAACGCGAAGCGCTGCTGCTGGTCAAGCAGGTCGCCAAGGCCTTGAAGCACGCGCACGAGAAGGGCTTCATCCACCGCGACATCAAGCCCAAGAACATCATGATCTCGAAGGCCGGCGTGGCGAAGCTGGCCGATCTGGGCCTGGCGCGCGCGGTCAGCGACCGCGAGGCCGCGGAAGCCGAAGCCGGCAAGGCGTTCGGAACGCCGTACTACATCAGCCCGGAACAGGCGCGCGGATTGCGCGAAATCACCCCGGCAGCCGACATCTACGGCCTCGGCGCAACCTTCTATCACATGATCACCGGGCGCGTTCCCTTCGAGGGCAAGAACCCGACCGAGGTGATGAAGCGCCACCTGAGCGAACCGCTCACGCCGCCGGACCACATCGTGCCGGACCTGTCACAGGGCACCGCACTGATCGTGGAGATGATGCTGGCCAAGGATGCGCGCGACCGCTACCAGAACGCCACGCAGCTGCTCGAGGATCTCGAGTGCGCGCTCACGGGCGCCGAGACCGTGCACGCGCGTCCAAGCGGCGCATTCATGTCATCGCTTGCCGGCGCCACGTCGCCAGCCGATCCCGATGCGCCCGTGCCGGTGCTGCCGGGCAGCGGCAAGGGCCTGCCCTGGGCGATGATCGCGCTCGGCGCGCTGCTGCTTGCCAGCCTGCTGATCAACGCATATCTGCTGGTCAGCAAGCGCTGACGTCAGAGCACTTCGGCAAGCAACTCCACCTCCACGCATGCACCCAGCGGCAACGCGATGTTGCCCACCGCTGCACGCGCGTGGCGACCATCCTCGCCGAACACCTGCTGCAGCAGTTCACTGGCGCCATTGGCAACCTTGGGCTGGTCCACGAAGCCCGCGTCGCTGCACACGAACACGCCCACACGCAGGATGCGCTTGATGCGATCGATGCCACCGGCGGCATCCGCAAGCACGGCGATGCCGTTCAGCGCCGACTGGCGCGCGGCGGCCGCGGCGGTCTCCAGACTCACCTGGCTGGGCACCGCGCCCTTGGCCACCATCGCACCGTCCTTCATGGGCAGTTGGCCGCTCACGAACACCAGATTGCCGGTTCGGGCGAAAGGCACGTAGGCCGCGACGGGCTTGGGTGCGGGCGGGAGGGAAAGTCCGAGAGCCGCGAGACGGGAGGAGTGGGATTCGCTCATCTGGGCATCTTCGCGGAACCGGGCCATGTTCGCCACCGAAGCCTGACTACGGTGGTTTGCGCATTTTGCGCTTGACCACAGTTCGGCTTCGGTTAGATTGTCGGCTCTTCACTGATCGCTTCAGGCCATACCCACGGGTTCAACCCCGAAACCATGCCCTGATTCGCCGGCCTCCGGCACCTGATTTACCTGATGCGATCGACATCCAGCACTTGAATTGATGAACGGTGGCGGTTTCGCCACTTGGATTCATGCTCGGATCGGTCAGATCCATCGTTTCAGGGATCACCCGTCCAATCATCGCTCACCCTGCCCCGCCTGCGTCGTCTCGCAGCGCGGAGCAACCCGTGAAACACCTCCGCCTGGCACGCGGAGCGTCCGATTCTCGGCACGTTCGTGCCGCGTCTCATTTACCCGCGGTCTCGCCAGGCCGCACTCACCCCAGTCGGGACATGGTCCCGGAGTCCTCATCATGCGGAAGCATCGCGGTTTCACCCTCATCGAGCTGCTCGTCGTGATCGCCATCATCGCCCTGCTCATCGGCCTGCTGCTGCCTGCGCTCAGCAAGGCCCAGCAGAACGCCAAGGAAGTCAAGGATCGCGCCCAGATGAAGCAGATCCACCAGTCCATGCTGGTGGATGCCAACAACGACAAGAGCGGTCGCCTGACCACCCCCGGTCTGATCGACCGCGTGGGCACCGAAGCCGGCGTGGGCGCCGAAGGCGTGGGTCTGAACAACACCCGCTGCATCTACTCCGCCCTGATCGCCAAGCAGTACTTCAACCCCGACCTGTGCGTGGGCCCCACCGAAGGCAACCCCATCGTGACCGAAATGGGCAAGAACGGCACCCCCGCCTACGACTTCGCCAACGCCTACAACGTGGCGTCGGACCGCTACTGGGATCCGAACTTCGGCGACAACGTCGGCCTGGCCCAGATCGACACCGCCAAGAAGGGTGCCAAGAGCCCCTCGACCAACGCGGCCGCCGGTGACAGCACCACGGCTCCGGGCTGGTGCAATGCCTCCTACGCGCACCTGGCGCTGTGGGGCCTGCGCAAGGAAGTGCAGTGGCGCAACACCAACGATTCCACCAAGCCGCTGATGTGCACCCGTGGTCTCGACCCCACCCGTCGCACCGACGCGAACTACTACAAGATGAGCTACGCCACCGCCCTGATCGGCCCGAAGGACCAGTGGTTCGGCAACTGCACCTACGCCGACAATCACGTCGACCTGATCCAGTCCTTCAAGCCCGAAGGCGTGGTCTACGAGTGCGGCGGCGGCGATGCGACCCGCGACGACATCTACGATGCCGATGCGGGCCTGAACGTGGCCAAGTGCCTGAAGCTCGGTGGCCCCAACGGCACCACGCAGCTGGCGAAGTCCTCGGGCGACACCTGGCTCGGCATGTTCTCGAACAAGATCGCCGAAACCGCCATGGGCAACCCGTCGTGGGACTTCAAGAGCGACGGCACCCAGTGATCGTGCATCCAATCAACCACACCTCGAACCCCACACATTCACGCATGGAACGCAAGGAGAACCCACACATGCGACGACGCAACGGCTTCACCCTCATCGAACTTCTGGTGGTCATGGGCATCATCTCGCTTCTGCTCGGCATCCTGCTGCCAGCCTTGAACAACGCGCGCGCCAAGGCTCGCGAGACCAAG
>RFQW01000220.1 GCA_009924765.1 Planctomycetota bacterium
CGCCCACATGCGCCGCCAGCGTGCAGGTTTGGCGAAGGCGCAGCCACTCATCTGGCAAGCCCTGACGCGTCAGCGTGATGGACAGGCGATCACCGAAGAAGCGCGCCAACCCTTCCACCGACTCGAGAAACCACTGCTCGGCCAGCGCCACGCCCGGAGGCGGAATGACGGCAGCCATCAGCCCCTCGTGGCGCGTGAGCAGCGAACCGATGGCGCGGCGGCCCTGCACATGCCCATCGCTGATCAGGCGGCACAGGTTGGCCCAGCCGCGCAGTTCGAAGGGCCACAGCAGCATCTGCACCGGCACCGCGCCGCGCACCGGCGCATCGAACTGCAGCCGCGCGCCCGCCACCAGTCGCACGCCGCTTGCACGCGAGGCTTCGAGCGCGCGCACCAACCCCGACACCGTGTCCAGGTCGCACACACCCAGCGCCGTGGCGCCCTGCGCTCGCGCGCGCTCGAACAGTTCATCCGCATGGCTGGCGCCCTGCTGAAAGCTGAAGTTGCTCATGCAGCCAAGCTCCACGAAGCCGCTCATGACCAGGCCCCTTCAAGCCACCACGCAGCATCCTGGCGGCGCAGCCACCACCAGGTGTCGCCTGCCAGCACGCGCCAGCGATCCTGCACACCACGCTCGCCGCGCCACCATGCCGCCGACACGCGCTCGGGGCCGTCATGCGCCTGCACCACCAGCCATTGCCGCTGCAGCCATACGCGCACGGGGCGGCGACGCGCGTCGCATTCCACTTCGATGGGTTGTGCGGGCGCCACACGCACGCATGGACGCAACGCCGCCAGCGCATCCACGGGCATGTCGGGTGCGCGCGGCGTGGTGACCGAGCCTTCGGCCACGCGCGCCTGCCACGCGCGTGCATCATCGGGGTCGGCCTGCGCATGCGGCCGACGCACCGACGCCGCACCCAGCCTGCGTCGCACCTGATCCAGCCACTCGCCCCAACCCGGATCTGCACCATCTTCAAGCGCCGCCGCGCCTTCGATCAGCCGCCACTGGCCAAGCCCAAGGGACACATGCAGCAGGCTGCGCACCTGCACGCCCTCGATGCCCTGCGATGGATCGTGCCCCAGGTGCACGCGCTCGATGTGCGGCTGCACCAGTCGCCACAGGTGCTGGCCGCGCCGCGAGGCACGCGCCAAGCGCACCTCGAACACCGTGGGCGGTGCCGACACGCGCGCAAGCCGCACACGCAGATGTCGCGTGCCAAGCCGCTTTCGCAGCAGCTTGTCGGCCAGTTGATGCACGCAATGCATGGTGGCCTGACGCACCGCTTCGGCCTGCGATGTGGGGCCGTCAAAGTCGATCGCCGCACGCACCGCACCGCGCTGCACCGTGCTTGGCAACCGTTCAGCCACGCGCCCAAGCGCCAGCTGCAGCCGCCGCCACGGCTCCGCGCCAAATCGATCGGCAAGCCCGCCGGCCGGCAACTGCGCGCACTGAGCGATGGTTCGCACGCCCATCTCGTGCAACGCCTGCACCACCTGCGTTTCCATTCGAAGCAGCGACAGCGGCGCGTCGGCGCACCACGCAAGCGCGTCGTCTTCCATCACCTGCCATGGGGTGTGCACCGCCGCCACCAGCGCCGCCGCGGTGCTGCCAGCCACCGCCGCCGTGGCATGCAGGCGAAGGCGATGCATGTCCGACTGCACGCGCGCCAGCAGCTGCGGCCATCCGCCATGCACCTGCTCGCACCCGGTCACCTGCACGCACAACGCGTGCGGCCCGGGCGAACGCTCGACCACCGAACGCGGTCCGTAGCGAAGGCACCAGCAGGCGAGGTTTGCCAGCGCGCGCGCGTCGGCAGCCGCGTCGAAGTCGGCTTCCACGGCCTGACCGTTGCACCTGGACCGCGCGGTGGCGAGTGAATCACCGGGCTGCACGCCAAGCGCCTGCGCGCGCTGGCAACACGCCGACACCACGCGCGCACCATGCGCGCTTGCCACCAGCAACAACGGCGGTTGCGGTGCATCATCAGGCGGCCAGGCCTCCCGCCTTCGGAGCGATCGAATCGCCCTGTCCGCGGGCCACCATGGCAGCAGGATCGCCAGCATGCGTTCCATGCGCCTCCCTTGCTGAATCCACCGCGCGGGCCGCGGGCATCCATGCCAGCGCCTGCTCCACACCGATGGCATCCATGCCTGCGCCGCGTTCCCACCAGTCGCCCCAGCGCACGGTGGCATCGGCCAGTTGCGGCGGAAGGCCCGCGCGCACGCGCGTGAGGCGAGCGTTCCACCGGGCGCCATCCGCGTCGGCTTCGCCCTGCACCATCCAGCGCAGCGAGGCCGCCGAAGGCGCACGCGCCTCGCCCATCGGGCGCAACAGCAGCGCCGGACACGCCGTGGCCGCCAGCTGCAATCGCCGCGTGGCGGTCAGATCAAGGCGCGCGCCATCGGCCACCACCAGCCATGCATCGGGCGCCTGCAGCGCCATCTCGGTGGCCCACAACCGGTCCGCCACACCCGCGGCATCCACGAACACGCTGGCGTGCCACAGGCGAAGATCCACGCGCTGGCGCCAACCACCGCGCAGGCCACGCAGCGCGCCAAGCAGCATGCGCGGGTGCGGCCATGCGTGACGCCCCACCCACAGCACGCGCGCGCACGAAGGCGCCTGCAGCACTACACGCCACGCCAGATGCAGCGCCAGGCCCATGGCCGGCAGTCGCTGGGCCGCGTCGTCATGCATGCCAAAGGCTTCGTGCACGCCACGCCACGGCAAGCCCGGTGAACCTTCGCAGCCATCGATCGCGGGCCAGCCCGTTGGCAGATGCGACGGCGCGCCGCCTTCGTGCGCCGCCTTTCGCGCCGCGCTGCCACTGGCCAAAATGGCCTGTGTTTCCTGCTGGATCTGGAGGAGCCCTTGCTTCATGTTCGGTATCTGTTAGGATACCGAACAAGGGCCTTGGGTCAAGGGTTTGGCTGGATCAGATCCAAACTGATCTCGCTCACGCGCGAGCAGCCGGCAAGCGCCATGGCGAGGGAGAACTCCTCCATCAGCAGGCGCAGCACGCGCTCCACGCCGGGCTGTCCGGCCGCCGCCAGACCCCACAGCACCGGGCGGCCAACCTGCACCGCCGTGGCACCAAGGGCCAACGCCCGCAGGATGTCGGTGCCGCGACGGATGCCGCCATCCACCAGCACCGGCACGCGACCCGCAACCTTCTGCACCACTTCGGGCAACGCCGTGGCGGGTGCCACCGCGCCATCCAGCTGCCGACCACCGTGGTTGCTCACCACCACGCCCGCGGCGCCGTGCTCGATCGCCTTCACCGCATCGTCGCCGCGCAGCACGCCCTTCACCAGCACGGGAATGTTCACGGCGGCGCGCAGCATCTCCAGGTCCTTCCATGTGAGCGACGCATCGATGGTCCAGCCAAGCGCCGCACCGATGCCGCTGCCCGAGTGGCCCGTGGGCATGCCGGGGCGCTCAAGGTTGGCCATGCGCATGCCATCGGGCACGCGGAAACCGTTGTGAATGTCGCGCTCGCGCACGCCCCACACCGGCGTGTCCACCGTCACCATCAGCGCCTTGCAGCCGGCCGCCTGGGCGCGCTGGGCGAGCGCGCGCGTGAAGCCACGATCCTGACTGATGTAGATCTGCATCCACAGCGGCGCCGAGGTGGCCTGCGCCACGGCTTCCACCGTGCAGGTGCTCAGGCTGCTCAGCACCATGGGAACACCACAGGCACCGGCGGCGCGTGCGGTGGCGACTTCGCCATCGGCATGGGCCATCTGATGCATGGCCGTGGGAGCAAGCAGCAGCGGCGCAGGCAGGCGCTGACCGAGCAGCGTGATGCCGGCGTCGCGCTTGGACACATCCACCATGCAGCGCGGACGCAGCCACAGGCGCTGCCA
>RFQW01000023.1 GCA_009924765.1 Planctomycetota bacterium
CCGCGCCGCCAAGGAATTCCGATGTCCGACACAAGCCTCGACCACGTCCGTGAACGCATCCGCCAGATCGATCGCGAACTGGTCGAACGTGCCGCCGAACGCCTGCAGCTTGCCAAGCAGGTGGGCGAGATCAAGCGCCGCAACCATCTGCCCACTGTCGACTACGCGCAGGAGCGCGCCGTGCTGGATCGCGCGCGCAGCACGGCCACCGAGCACGGCCTGGATCCCTCGCTCGCCGAGGACCTGATCGCGCGCCTGATCCGCGCTTCGGTGAACGCGCAGGACCAGGACAGCATCCGCTTCTCGGCCGCCGGCGCGGGCAAGACCGCGGTTGTGGTCGGTGGCGAAGGCCGCATGGGCCGATGGATGCGGCAGTTCCTGTCAGCCGAAGGTTTTCGCGTGGGCTCGATGGACCCGGCGAGCAGCGACGCCGAGAACGCATGGTCGCGCGAAGCCTTCGCCACCGCCGACCTGATCATGTGCTGCGCCGCGCCGGCCACCACCGCCGACCTGTACATGCAGTGGACACGCACGCCGCCGAAGGGCGTGGTGGTGGACATCGCCAGCATCAAGACGCCCCTGCTGCCCGCCCTTCGCGCCTTGCAGAAGGCCGGCGCGCGCGTGGCCTCCATCCATCCCATGTTCGGTCCGGGCATCGCGCTGCTGCGCGACGCCGACATCGTGCTGTGCGACACGGGCGATGCCGACGCGCTGGCGCAGGTCGAACGACTGTTCCAACCCACCACCGCGCGCCTGGTGCGCATGCCGCTCGACGAACACGATCGCCTGATGGCCGACCTGCTCAGCCTGGCGCACGCCACCGCCATCTGTTTCGCGCTGGCGCTGCCCAAGCAGGAGCATCCGGTGCGCAGCACCACCTTTCTGGCGCTGGAGCGCCTGGCCGCCAACGTGGTGCGCGAGAGCCCCGACGTGTACTACGAGATCCAGGCGCGCAATCCGCACTCGTTCGGCGCCATCGAGCGGCTTCGCAGCGCCATCGACACGCTCACGCAGGCCATCTCGCTGGAGGATTCACGCGTGTTCGCCGAACTGATGCGTGAAGGACAGACGCGGGCGCATCCGGCACCGACCGGCGCCGCGTGAGCGCGCGTCAGTGGTCGTGCCCGTCTTCCTCGCCCGCTGGATGCGGCGCCGGCTCCGCGGGTTTCGCAGCCGGATTGAATGGCGGCATCGGCACAGCGGGATCGGCGCGGTACTTCGCCAGCGTGCGCTGGTACTGCTTGATGAACTTGCGCTCGGCCTCCAGCTTCAACGCGCGCTCCATGCAGTCGATCGCCTTGTCGCGGTCGCCGCGCGCGAAGTGCGCCATGGCCAGCGTGTCGAGCGACTTCGGGTCGGTGCCGCCATCCACCGCGTCGGCGGCCTGCGCGGCCTCCAGCGCGAAGTCCAGGTCGCGGCGGCGCACCGCGGAGAGCGATAGCGTGCCGCGCGCAAGCGCCCGAAGCGTGCGCGGGTCCTTGGCATAGGCCTTCAGCAGCGCGCGACCATAGGCGTAGCCCGCATCCACGCGATCGGCCGGACCGATCATGGCCATCACGCGCTGCGCCTGCAGGGTGCCGGCACGCTCGGGCATCTTCTCGATCACGTCATCCAGCGCGTCGAACAGCGGCTGCCAGTCGCCCGACTGCTTGCAGCGCTTCATCACCATGTCGATCAGCGCGTTGGCACGGTTCATCAGCGAATCCACGGTGAACTCGTCGCGCTCGCTCTGCAGATCCCAGGTGCCATCCACGATCTGCTGCAGCGGCTTCTCCGACATGTTCGGATGCCCGATCCACTGCAGCACGCCGTCCTTCACCACGAAGAAGCGCGGCGTGAAGTTGCGGAAGGTGCCGTTCTGCCAGCGCGCCGTGACCACCTCAGCCGGATCGCACGCCACCGACCAGGTCACCGCCGCGTCCTTGCCCGGCTTCTGCAGCCACGCCTGCACCACGGGCGCCTTCTCGTTGGTGACCGAGATGAAGGTGACGCCCCTGGGCGTGAAGGCGCGCACCAGTTCACACACCAGGTCGAAATGCTCCTCGCAGTGGCTGCAGGTGGTGGTGAACACCTCGAACACGTAC
This sequence comes from Planctomycetota bacterium, assembly GCA_009924765.1. GTDB lineage: Bacteria > Planctomycetota > Phycisphaerae > Phycisphaerales > SM1A02 > SYAC01. The sequence goes on from RFQW01000023.1 coordinate 2,085, forward strand.
ACCTTGCCGGGCTCGAAGGTCTTCAGCTGCGTGCCACGCACCCAGGGCGTGAGCATGGGGAACGACACGCGCTCGCCCGGGCGGATGGCGGGATCCATGCGCTGGAACTTGGGTGGTGCGTCGGAGGGCACGCTTGCTGGCGGCGCTTGTTGCGGCGCCGCAAGAACCGTCGCGCAGACCAGCACGGCGATGATGCGTGGCATCGACCGCAGCATGCGTTGACTCCTCATGGTCGACGGATGGTCACGCCGAACTTCGGCGAACCCGGATGGTCGGTGGTGATGGTCACGCGGAAGGGGCGATCGGCATCCTGCCACGCCTTCCAGTCGATGCGCACCACCTGTCGCGTGGCGGGCGACGTGGGTGCGTCCACCTCGATCGAGGGCTCCACGTCCGTCACGGTGAAGGGCGTGTTGCGCGCGCTCGTCAGCACGACTTCGCCCGGCTGCGCGCCGGCGATCTCGGCCGGCGCATCGATGGTGGTGGTCGAGCAATCGATGTACCGATCCACCCTTGCCGTCACGGTGCAGGACACCGGCAGCCCCCCTTCCACATCGAAGGTCACGCGCTTCTTCAGTTCCACGCCCTGATCGGCGCCGGGCCGCATCGCGATCTCGACCGCCGCCGAGGCGCGCGGCGCGATCGGCTGCACCGGCACCGTCGAGGTGGTGCACCCACAATCAGCCACGGCGCGCAGGATGCGAACTGGCTTGTCCGTGAGGTTGCGGATGGTGACGGAGCGCGTCACCGCCACCTCGGGCATGCACTCGCCAAGGTCGACCACGGCCGGCTCGACCTGCACCAGCGTTTCCGTGATCACCACCGGTGGCGGCGGCTTGACAGGCACCACGAACCACTGCAGCGCGAGCAGCGCCACGATGGTCAGTGCCGGCAGGAAGGCGATCCTCAATACCCGCGGAGGCATGGCGCAGGAGAGTAACACCCGCCCTTCGCGGCCCTGCGCCTCACGGGCCCACCCACACGCCACCGATGTTGCGGTAGCGCACCGCGCGCGCGACCTGGCCCGTCACGGTGGTCTGGAACAGGCGCTGCCCCGCCGCATTCACCTCGAATACCTCACCGGTGCCGGTGAGCGTGATCAGCGTGGTGTTGTCCAGCGTGCGATAGGCGCCGCACTGCGTGTTGCCGCCGTAGAACTGGTTGGCGCTGCCATGCGTCCAGGTTGGCACAGCGGGACCGAACGCGCTCGTCGCGGGCACCACATACCCGCCGTTCGCATCGCGCGGCGGTGACACCTGCACCGCGCTCGACCAGTCGTTGGCGCTGCCCGAGCGATCGCCGTTGTTGAAGGCCATGATGTCGCCGGCGTTCGGCAATCCCTCGGGAATCCATGTGGCGGAGTGCACCACGTTGAAGGCCTGATCCGTGGAGGTGCCGCGCTTCATGTTGGCGGGATTGCCCCATCGATACAGGAAGTCGCCGCCCTTGCCACGCGCGCCGCCCGCATGACCCGCGGCCTCGGTGGTGGTGGTCGAGTGATCGATCACGAACACCTCGCTCAGCGTCCGCGAGCTCACCACGATCTCGTCGCGCGCCTCGTTGTAGTCGATCGAGTTCATGTGCATCCAGTCGCCGCCAGTGGTCACGCTGCCCACGTTGATGTCGAGCAGCCCGGGGTTGCCGGACACCGAGCCGTAGTTCGCCAGCGCCGCGTTCGCGTCCTGCACCAGGTGATCCCACAGGCGCCAGGTCCACACGGTCTGGAAGGTGCTGTATCCGGTCGGGCGGATCTGCATGATGGTCTCCGACCAGATCACGTTGTTGAGCGTGGTGCGACCTGCGGCCTTGCCCTCGGCCTGCGTGTGCTGCTCCCACACGATGCACAGGATGTCGCCGTTTGGCATCATGGCGACGTCGTGATGCTGCTGGTACTGGCTGGTCGCCACGATCAGGTCGTTCACCAGCGTGCCGGCGGGATTGAAGATCTGCACGCGGCCGCCACGACCACCCGCGTTGAAGGTGCCTGCCGTGTACCAGCACGGACGCACGAGCGAACCATCCGGACGCAGATAGCCCACGCTGGCACCAAAGCTGGCGCCGGTCCATGTCTTCACCACCGCGCCGGAAGTGTCGGTGGCGATGGTGCTGCTGCCGTCGATGCGCGTGTACAGGGTCCACTCCACCACCGGCGGGCAGGTTCCCCAGTTCAGAAGCACCAGCGCCACATCGGATGCCCCCACCTCGCCATCACCATCCAGGTCGCTCGGGCAGAACTGGCAGGCTCCATAGTCGAGCAGTGCCAACGCGATGTCGTTGCTGTTCACCTCGCCGTCGCCGTCGATGTCGCCATCACAGGCCTGCGCCGCAGGCACGCACAGCAGACCAGCGCACGCCAGCACCAGCAGGGTCCAGCGTCGCATCGATCGGCACATGGGGGTCATCATGGTCGCCACCCATTGCAAGGCAAGCGACACGCCGGGACATGAAGTTGGTCCATGCGAGGAATCGCCGGTTATCGGCGAACGATCAGTGCGGCCGCATCACCTGCGACATGTTGAAGATGGGAAGCAGCATGGCGCTGGCGATGCCACCCACGATCACGCCCATGCCCACGATCAGGATGGGCTCCACCATGCTGGTGGCGCTCTTCAGCGACACCTCCAGGTCCTCATCGGCCACATGCGCGGCGCTCTCCAGCACCTCGGGCAGTCGACCCGACTTCTCGCCCGCCGCGATGATCGCGGCCACGTTGCGCGGCACGAACTTGAACTCGCGGAAGGTGGGCGCCAGCTCCTGGCCGTGACTCACGCGCTCGTCGAGCAGTTTCCACATGGCCGAGTAGCACACGTTGTCGGTCACGTCGCGCAGGATGCGCACCACCTCCAGCAACGGCACGCCCGCACTGAGCAGCGTGGCCATGGTGCTGCTGAAGCGCGCCACGTACAGGTTGCGGAACATCGGACCAAGCACCGGCCACGACAGCTTGCCGCGATCGAGCACCTGTCGACCCATCGCGCTGCGCGCCCAGTACCACGCACCGAACGCCAGGGCCGCAAGACCCGGCACCCACATCATCCAGCCTGTGCGGATGAAGTCGGAAAGCGCCAGCAGCACCTTGGTGGGCATCGGCAGACGATCGCCCTGGATGGCGAACAGCGGCGCGAAGCGCGGCATCACGCTCGTCATGATCACGGTCACGGCCACCACGGCCACGCCCAGCATCACCGCCGGATAGGCCATGGCGCCCTTCACCTGACGACTGGTCTTGCGCTGCTTGGCAAGGTCCTTGGCCACGCGCGTCATCATCTCGTCCAGCATGCCGCTGGCCTCGGCGGCGCGCATCAGGCTGATCATCAACGGCGGAAAGATGCGTGGCCAGCGTGCCAGCGCGGAGGAGAAGTCCTCGCCCTCGCACACATCGTCGCGGATCAGGCGCACCAGCTCGGCCACCTCGGGACGCGCGGCCTGCTCGGCGAAGGTCTCCAGCGTCTCCTTCAGCGGCACGCCGGTGCGAAGCATCACGGCCACCTGACTGCAGAACGCCACGGTGTCATCGGTCTTGAAGGCGCGCGCCAGACGGCGGCGTCGGTTGCCGGTGTCGACGATCTCGCCCACGTCGGCCTTCGCGTCGCCCAGTTCCACCTCCAGGATCGCGAGGCCCTGACGACGGATGTCGCGCACGGCATCGGCGTGGGTCGCGGACTCCACGATGCCGCGCACCATCTCGCCGGTGGCCCGACGACCCTTGTAGCTCCACTTGCGCGTGATGGTTTCAGTGGCGGCAGGCACCGTGCACCTCCTCGGGTGTGGTCAGGCCGGCGAGCACCTTCTGCATGCCGTCGTCCCACAGGGTCTCGAAGCCCTGTTCACGCAGCAGGTTCCGGATCGACGCCGGATCGCAGGTGCCGCACAGCAGATCGTTCATCTTCTCGTCGGGCACCATGAGCTCATAGATGCCCAGGCGTCCGCTCAGGCCGGTGTCGCGGCACTTGCGGCAGCCGGCGCCCTTCATGGGCGTGCCATCCTGGAAGGCGTACAGACCCATCGAGCGCTTCTGCGCCTCGTCCAGTTCGCACGGCGTGGCGCAGTGGCGACACACGCGGCGCACCAGTCGCTGCGCCAGCACGCCACGAAGGCTCGCGGCGATCAGGAAGTTCTCCACGCCGAGGTTGCCCAGTCGCGTGATCGCGCTCGGCGCGTCGTTGGTGTGCAGCGTGCTCAGCACCACGTGACCGGTCAGCGCGGCCTGCACCGCGATCTGCGCGGTCTCGCTGTCGCGGATCTCGCCCACCATGATCACGTCGGGGTCCTGGCGCAGCAGCGAGCGCAGCGCGGACGCGAAGGTGAAGCCCGCCTTCGAGTTGATCTGCGCCTGATGCACCCCCTCGATGTTCGACTCCACCGGATCCTCGACCGTGCTCACGTTGATGGTGGTGCGGTCGAAGGTGTTCAGCACGCTGTACAGCGTGGTGCTCTTGCCGCTGCCGGTGGGGCCGGTCACCAGCGCGATGCCGTAGGGCTGGTCGATCACCTGCTGGAAGCCGTCCAGCATCTTCGGGCGGAAGCCCAGCTGCTGCAGCGACAGACGCGAGCCGCTGCTGTCCACCACGCGCATCACGATCTTCTCGCCGAACTTGCCGGGCAGCGTGCTCACGCGCAGGTCGATGGGGCGGCCGTTCACGCGCACGCTGATCTCGCCGTCCTGCGGCACGCGGCGCTCGCTGATGTCCAGGTGCGCCATGATCTTCACGCGACTGGCGATGGCGGCATTCATGCGCCACGGCGGCGACATGCGGTTGCCCAGCACGCCGTCGATGCGGAAGCGCACGCGCATGGTGTTGTCGTCGGGCTCGATGTGGATGTCGCTGGCGCCCTCCTCCACGGCGGAGCAGATGATGAAGTTCACCAGCTTCACCACCGGGCCCATGTCGTCCTCGCCCTGGCCCCCCACCATCTCCTCGACCTGCTTCTCCTGCAGGGTGAAGCCGCTCTCGGCGCCGGTGTCCAGCATCTCGGCGACGATCTCCTCGGCCTTCTCCTGCACGGCGCCATCGTTCACGGCCTCGGCCAGCATGGCGTCCAGCGCCACCTCCGGGCTTGCGACGAAGCGCACGCGCAGGCCGCAGGTGCGCTGTGCCAGCTCGCGGACATGGTCGTTCTGCGGATCCGCGGTCGCCACCAGCAGCAGGTCGTTCTCGCGACGCAGCGGCACCACGCGATGCTCGCGGCGCATCGACTCGGGCAGCAGCTTCATCACCCCGGCATCGGCCTGCTTCGCGGGCTCGGGCACGAACTCGATCTCGAGCGTGCGCGCCACGGCCTGCAGCAGCGTGGTGCGGTCCACCAGTTCCATCTGCAGCAGCACCTCGCCCAGCAGCAGTCGCTGGCCGCCCATGCTCTGCTGACGCAGCGCCTCGCGCAGCTGGTGCATGCTGATCGCGCCGGCCTCAACCAGGGCCTGGCCCACGCGCGGCAGCGTGCGCAACTCGGTGCTGGACAGCGAACCCGATGCCTTGCTCTCGAAGTTGTTCATCGGAAGCCTCCTGCGGCTGGTGCCTTGCCGGCGATGCCAGCTCCGAACTGCACGTCGATCAACTGGCCATCGTGATCCACCGTCACGGTGCGATCCCCGATCGCCTTGACGCGCGCGAACGAGCCGTCGGGCAGTCCAACGGCATCACCCACGCGCACCGTCTGGTCACCGAACACCGCCAACTCCCCACGCACGACCGCCTTCAGCGGCAGTCCGGGCAGCACGCCTGGGATCGCCTCCGAACGCACCAAGGCCCTGGCCGGCACGGTTTCAGTCACCGGCTCGGGCACGTTCCATGCCTTGAACGGGTCGCGGGCGGGCGCACGCTCGAATGCCATCTCGACAACATGGCGAGAGGCGCTCGGCGCCGCGCCAGCGGATGTGGACGCGACAACCGCCGCCTTCGCGACGGGCATGGTCGTTTCAGACCGCGACTGCGCCGCGCTTGACGCAGTCTTGTCGCTGGCCGCGCTCTTCGCGCTCGTCGAGGCGGCGGCACCCGCGGTGCGCGGTCCGAACGCGCTCTTCAACGTGAGCACGCCAACGCCGACCACCGTCACCGCGATCAGCACGGCGAACTGCTGCGGTTGCACGCCGAGCCGCTGGCAGAGCTCCTGCCATTGCCGCTTCCAGACCGGCATCAGCCACCGCTCCTTCCACCGCCCGACAACGCGCCTCCCGCCTTGGACTCGGCGGCTCGCTCGCTGAAATACTCGTCGAAGACCAACTTCGCATCCACCAAGCCGCCATCCACGGTCGGATTGCGCGTCATCTCGATCGACCGCACGGTCACGAGGGACTTCAGGCCCTCCGCGAGGCTCACGGCACTGAAGAGCGAATCGAAGCTGCCGGTCATCTCCACGTCGACGGATCGGCGCATGGCCTTGCCACCGCTGAGGCCCGGAACGGCGACCGGCGCAAGCTTGCCCAGCCTGGACTGGCTGCCACTGATGCGCTTGGCGTCGGCACTGCGTGCGATGCTGCCGAGCAGCGCGCCCTGATCCGGCGCGTTCGGCAGTGTGCGACCGCGCTTGTCGAGCGCCGCACGCAGGCGTCCGATGTCCACCTGCATCTCGCGCAGATTGTCCTGTCGCGCCGCCGCCTCGTCCGCCACGGCCTGCAGCGCGAGCGCCTCACAGCTCCAGGCGCGCGCGCGCAGGTAGTTCGGAACGGTGAAGATGGCGAGTAGTCCCACCGCAGCCACAAGTGGAACGGCCGTCATGGCCATTTCGCGGTTGAAGCGCTGCATCAGGGATCGATCGCTCATCGCACAGTTTCTCCACTGGCCACGCGCAGCGTGCCGGGTTCTCGAATCTGAATGTTCAGAGGCACCTGGAACGAGAGCGTGAACTCGTCGACGCGCTTGCCGATGGCCTCGGACGCCTTGCTTTCGGTCACGGTGACGGCCTCGAAGGCCGGCGCGGCCGCCAACCGCCGCTCGAAGGCGATCAGGTCGGCGTTGCTGGCGGCGTATCCCTTCAGCATGACGATCATCTGCCGGGGCGATTCCTCGGTCTCCAGCCGCAGTCCAGTCAGGCTCATGTGCTCAGGAAGCATGTTGGTCAGGGTCGCAAGGACCTCCGATGCGGAGATCGGTGGTACCAGTCCATCGGTTACAAGCAGGGCCCGCTCAAGTTCCGAATGCTCGGAAGTCATGCGATCAACCAATTCGTCCACCACGGGCATGTTGGCCACCCACTGGGCCCCGACGGCCCGTGCCGCGTCGGCCCGCTGGGCACTATTCCAGCTGTGCACGCCGACTCCCAGGCTCAGCACGACCATCAAGGCCGTCAGGAGGCTGGTTCGGCGCCGGGCGCGGCAGTTTCGGACCACCTTCCGCATGTCATCCGGCATGAAATCGACCAGTGGCGTGCTCATGCGGCCCTCCGGCTGCTCGAGGTTCGGACATGCAGGCTGGCGGCACCCATGGCGCTCGCCCACGCTTCGCCCGTCGGTTCCCCATCCACCCAGCGGCCGCTGCCGGCCCCCGCCACGCACACGCCGCACACGCCGTGCAGCGCGTCAAGCAGGCTGGTGTCGTCGGCGCATGGTCCGGACACAACCATCCGCGCGGGCCACACCTGCTCGCCGCAGGACTGTCGCAGGCAACGCAGGGTCTCCTCGGCAAGGCAACTCCACCGCCAGGGCGATGCCGTCTCGATCGGCTCCAGCGGAATCGCGTCCGAGACGGCTTCGGGTGCACGCGGAGCGCTTGCGACCGCGTTCCAGTCCCCCTTCATGCACCGCATCTGCCAGAGGCAGCCGTCCTGCAGCAGGGAAAGCGTCGCCATGCGCGGTTCCACGTGCAGGCACGCCACCAGACCCACCTGCGACTCGCCATGCCAGCGTTCGATGCCGCGCAGCGCGGCGATGGCTGCATGCTCCACGCTCATGGGCATCATGCCCGCACCAACCACGGCCTCCACGGCACGGCGCACCAGAGGCTTCGAGGCGGCAAGCAGCAGCACGCCCCGCCCGCCACCCGAGGTGTGCATGGGCACGTGCTGCAGCGCGTATTCCGAGGGCTCCACGCCGAAGCGATCCTGCGCCTCGAATCGTGCGCTCGCGCACAGTTCATCGTCGGACATGGAAGGAAGGCTCGCCGTGTCGGCCCGGAACATGTCCGTGGAGATGGTCACCCGGCATGCAGCTCCGCGGAGCCCGAGTTCACGAACCCGCTCGGCCAGCGTCGCCGCGACGTGCTGGGGCAGTTCGTGCGTCAGGTCAATCGGCGCCAGCACGCACGCGGCCATGCTCCGCCAGCCGATGTGCGGCGCCGGCGCCAGCACGAGCAGACGCGTTGCGTCCGCGCCCAGGTCCAGCGCAACCGTGCAAGATCCCGCACCAAGGATGTTTCGAAACGACTTCATTCCCTGCCTCCATTCGACATGCATCGCCTTGATCCGATCCGTTCGGTCCCGAGAAAGATTGAGGGATCCCGTTTCCGGGATCCCTCATCTCTGTGTCGTGTGAGGCGGCCCTGTTCAGGCCGCGGTGAAGCCCGGATCAGCTCTCGGGCTCGAACTTCTTGGTGGTGGCGTTGTAGACCCAGCCCTTGGTTTCATCCTTCTGGTTCTTCAGATCATCTTGCGAGCAGTAGCCAGCGCGGCCCTCGCCGGTAGTGAGCACCAACAGATCAGCCTGGCTGAATGTCAAGTTCGTGGTCGAACTGGCCACGCCAGCCAACTTGGCCGGAATCGTGACATTCGTCGGCTTCATGGTGTTCAGCCGCGTCACCATGGTGCTGATCTGCGATGCACGCGCCGTGGCGGCGTTGCTGTTGGCGTCGTTCAATGCACCGGTCACGCCCGGGATCACCAGGGCCGCCAGCACGCCGAGGATCACCACCACGATCA
>RFQW01000221.1 GCA_009924765.1 Planctomycetota bacterium
CGCGAAGGCGTGCGTTCGAAGGCCATCTCCACCACGCGGCGCGATGTTCCGGGCTCCTGCTTGGCTGCGGCGTTCGATGCGGTGGCGGCTTCGGTCTTCGCCACGGGCGCGGGCGCTTCGGGTGCCTTGCGAATCGGTGCAGCGGAGGCGCTGGCGGCGCGTGGTCCGAACGCGCTCTTCACCAGCAACCCGCCCACACCCAGCGCGAGCACCGCCAGCAGGATCGCGAACTGCCTGGGCTGCACGCCCAGGCGCTGGCACACGTCGTTCCATTGCCTCTGCCACGCGGGCATCAGCCACCCGCCTTTCCGGCGGTTGCGCGCGCGGCGGAGGCCCTGGGCTCGGCGGCACGCTCATTGAAGTATTCGTCGAACACCAGCTTGGCTTCCACCGTGCCGCCGTCGGCCGCGGGATTCCGCGACAGATCGATCGACCGCACCGTGACCAGCGCATCCAGGCTTTCGGCGTTGCTCACCGCGGCGAACAGCGCATCGAAGCTGCCGGTCATCTCCACATCGACCGTGCGACGCATCGCCTTGCCTCCCGCGAGACCCGACACCGCGACCGGCGCAAGCTTGCCCGACTTGGACTGGCTGCCGGTCACGCCCTTCGCATCGGCGCTGCGGGCGATGCTGGCCAGCAGCGCGCCCTGATCCGGCGTGGCGGGCAGCGTGCGGCCGCGCTGCTCCAGATCGGCGCGAAGGCGCTCGATCTCGCGCTGCATGTCGAGCAGGTTGTCCTGACGCGCGGCCGACTCGTTGGCCACCGCACGCAGGGCGTTCGCCTCGCGGCTCCACTCGCGCGCACGCAGATAGTTCGGAATGGTGAACAGGCCCAGCAGCACGATCGCCACCGCCAGCGGCAGGGCCGTCATGGCCAGCTCGCGGCTGAATCGCTGCATCGTCGGCCCGTTCTTCGTCATCGCTCGGCGCCTCCGCACGCCACGCGCAGTGCACCGGGCGCACGCAGGTGCACATCCAGCGGCACCTGGAACGACACGGTGAATTCGTCGACACGCTTGCCCATGTACTCGGAGGCCTTGCTCTCCGACACGGTCACCGCCTCGAATGCGGGCGCGGCAGCCAGCTTGCGCTGGAATTCCATCAGGTCGGCGTTGCTGGCGGCGTATCCCTTCAGCATGACGATCATCTGCCGAGGTGCATCCTCGGTTTCGAGTCGGAGTCCGGCAAGGGTGACGTGTTCTGGAAGCATGTGGGTCAGGGTTGCGAGCACCGCCGATGCACAGATGGGCGGCACCAGCCCATCGGTCAGACGCAGGGCCCGCTCAAGTTCGGAATGCTCGGAAGCCATCCGATCCATCACTTCGTCCACCCCGGGCACATTGGCCGCCAGCTGGGCCCCCACCAGGCGGGCGGCATCGGCCTGCCTGGCGCTGTTCCAACTGTGGATGCTCACACCCACGCTCAGCACTAGCAGCAGGGCCGCCAACAGGCCGCTGCGACGCTTGGCGCGCTTCGATCGCACCGTGCGGCGCAGGTCATCCGGAAGGAAATCGATCAGCTTGGGGTTCATGCCGCCCTCCGCAGGTTCGCGGACTTCATGTCGACACTGGCGGCGCCGAGCGCGCTGGCCCAGCCCTCGCCGGAGAGGTTCGGCGTGCCGTCCACCCAACGATCGCTGGCAGCCGGCTGCACCGTCACACCGCATACGCCGCGCAGCGCGTCAAGCAGCGAGGCATCTCCGGCGGCCGGGCCGGTGACCAGCATGCGCGCAGGCCACGCGCTGTCACCCGTTGCATGGCGAAGACATCGAAGCGTTTCCTCCGCCAGGCAGCTCCAGCGCCACGGCGAGACGGCGTCGACCGGATCAAGCGGAATCGAGTCGGCGTCAGGCGCCGGAGTCGGGCGCGATGGTGCGCCGGCAGCAACCTGCCAATCACCCTGCATGCAGCGCATCTGCACCAGATTGCCGTCACGCAGCAGCATCAGCGTGGCCACGCGCGCCTCGATCTGCAGGCACGCCACCAGTCCCAGCTGCGACTCGCCCTGCCAACGCTCAATGCCCCGAAGCGCGGCCAGACCGGCGTGCTCCACACTGCTCGGCGTCAGGCCCGCATCCATCGCCAGCGCGGCTGCCTGCCGAACGGTCGTCTGCGGCACCGCGAACAGCATCACGCTGCGCCGATCCGTCGAGGCCGCATCCAGCACGGCGTGGTGGATCACCACATCGTTCTCCTCCACGCCGAAGCGATCCAGCGCCTCGAAGCGGACGCTCGCCCGCAGTTCCTCGTCGTTCATGGCAGGCAACTGGGTGAGTTCGGTGCGGAAGGCGTCGCTCGCGATCGTGATGCGGCACGCCGCGCCACGCAGTCCATGCTCGCGCACGCGTTCGTTCAGTGCCTGCACAAGTGAAGCTGGTGCTGCGCGACCGGGCTCCAGCCTCGGAAGCGTGCAAGCCGCGGTGCGGCACCATCCTCCGCTGCCGCCCAGCACCAGCAGTCGCGTGGCATCGGCACCGAAGTCCAGTGCCACGGCCCTGGTTCCGGCTGCCAGCATGTTTCGCCATTCCCTCATTCCATGCCTCCTCGCGTTGTGGATGTGCATGCGGGACACGCCCGCTCAAGCCCGAGAAAGATCGAGGGACCCCGTTTCCGAGGTCCCTCTTCTTTGTGTCGTTTCAGGTGGCCCTTTCAGGCCACAGACCGTGCGTCGTCAGCCTGTTTCAGTTGGCCGGCGTGAACTTGTTCTCGCTGGCGCTCCACACCCAGCCCTTGCCGCTGTTGAGCTGATTCGCAAGATCGGCGGCACTGCAGTACTTGGCCGTCACCAGCGCGTTGAGCGCCGTAGCCGAATACTCGGTGCCATCGGTCAGGGTGATGGTGGCACCACCGGGCTTGAACTGGTTCAGGCGGGTCACCATGGTGGTGATCTGCGAGGCGCGTGCCACCGCTGCGCTGTTGTTGGCGTCGCTCAATGCACCGGTCACGCCCGGGATCACCAGGGCCGCCAGCACGCCGAGGATCACCACCACGATCAGGATTTCGATGAGCGTGAATCCGCGACGACGACCGCCGCGCTTGGTTCCGTAATTGGTGCTGCCGTTCTTCGTGGTGTTGTTCGTGTTCGACATGTTGCGTGTCCCTTTCAAAGAGGTGTTCCGGTCATTTCCGACGCTGTTCAGACGATGTGTTTCAAGTGACTGTCTGCAAACCTGTTGTGACGCGAAATTTCAAGTTTCCTGTTCCATTTCGCGCCACACGAGATTGCGCTTCAGAAGGGGTATCGGATGGTCGAAACAGGTCCTTGAGATGCAATCACGAATTTCCATCCACCTTCCCGATGCCCGCCGCGGCTTCACCCTGATCGAGGCCATGGTGTCCATCGTGGTGGTGTCCATGGTGGCCAGTGCAGGCGCACTGGCGGTTGGCGTATCCAGCGCCACGCAGCAGGAGTCGCAACTGGCGCAGCTGGCCACGCAGGCCGCGCAACAGCAACTGGCCTATCTGCTGGAGAAGCCCTACGACAGCATGTCCACCTATGCGGGCACCGAAGCCGTGGGAAGCATGCTGGCACCCCCCGCCGGCGGCGGCGTGGATCGAACCACCCTGCTCACGGGCACCTGGAGCAAGCTGGGCCGACGCACCACGCTGGTGAGCGAGCCATTCACCTTCACCCAATATGCCAACTTCGTTGTGGCAGGCACCAGCATCCGCGTGGAGGTGTTCGGACCGGATGGCACGGTGTACGCATCCATCCAGCGCCATCGCAGCAAGGAGAGCGACGCATGAAGCGGCAGGGCTTCACCGTGATCGAGCTCCTGATCGCGTCCGTGATCACCAGCATGGTGGCCGCTGCCGTGATCAGCACCATGAAGGCCGTCACGGGCAGCATGGAGCAGCAGGATCTGGCG
>RFQW01000222.1 GCA_009924765.1 Planctomycetota bacterium
CCGGCCTCGGTGCAGATGGCCACCAGCGAGTGGGTGGTGCCAAGATCGATGCCCACGATGGGGTCGGACATGGGGGCGATCGTAGCGGTCAGTCCGTCGCCGGTTTCGCCGAGCTCGGGGACTGCGCCTTCCCCTTCGGCGGCTCCGTCGCCTCGGGCAGCTTGTCCAGCAAGCGCCCGTGTCGATCACCCACCCACGGCTTGATCATGGTCACGAACGCGTCCACCTGCGGCTGCTCGCCGTGCAGCGTGAACTCTCGAATGATGCCGCTCGGCAGCGTGACCGCGACGATGCTGATGGGCTCGGCCTTCTCTGGCCCAAGATCCTTCGGCTTGCCATCCACCACCCAGCTGCACTCGCTCATCGCCGCGCGGAACTTGATCGCATCGGCCTCGCTCAAGTCGCGCTGAAAGGTGACCGCGCCCTCGATGGCCGACTGACCACCCGCGTAGCCCGCCTTGCCCTGACGATTCACCTCGAACAACTCAGCCTGGATGGTGCTTGGCTTGCGCACGATCAGTCGCAGCGCGTAGCCGCCGGTATCGGCCGCCACGCGATTCTTCTCAAGCGCTTCCTTGTCCACCGCGCAGGCCGCAAGGCACAGCACAGCAACCACCGTCAGCACGCGCGTGATCACGCTCCAGGCTTCTTGAACCATGCGTAGGGATCCGGTCCGAAGTCGTAGCGGACGGGCAGGTCCTGGTCCGCCGGAAGTTCACGAAGGAAGGCCGCCTGCGCCATGGCCTTCACCCACTGACCCGTCGCCTCGTCCGGGCCCTGATCGACCGGGAAGCGGCGCACGAAGTTCCAGCGCTGCTGACCTGCGGAGAAGGTAAGCACGTAGAGCAGTTCGCCATCGGCGGGTTCCAGTGTGTCGGGATTGCCGTCGAAGTTGGCCTGCTCGGGCGTTGCGAAACCCAGCGACTTGGCCAGGTCCCACATCTGCCGCACCTGCCGCTGATACAGCACGCGCGCCTGACCGGGTCGCGTGCGGCCGTTCACCGTAGGGCCAAGGTCGGCCAGCACCGTGCCGTCGCTGAACAGGATGATCTTGCCCTGGCGCATCCACGGCTCGGTGCGCTTGTCGGCGCCCTTGCCCGCAAGCACCGTGACATCGGCGGTGAGATCGGTGGGCGTGGCCTGCGCATCCTGCTGCGGCGCCGCACAGGCGGACAGGGCCAGCATGACAAGGGCAAGAGCCGCTCGAAACATGCGCGGAAGCCTACCACGCACCATGCGCTCGCCGATACGCTGCCTGCCGCCATGCGCACCAGTGTCCGATGGATCAACGACTATCTCGATCGCCCCGCCACCGCCGAGGAGCAGGCCGACGCGCTCACCGCCGCCGGCTTCAACTTTGATGGTCGCGAGACGCTGCCCGACGGCGCCATTCAGCAGGAGATCGAGACCACCAGCAACCGCGGCGACTGTCTGTGCCACCTGGAACTGGCGCGCGAACTTGCCGCGGCCACCGGTCGCACCGTGAAGGTGCCCGCCGAGCGCGCGACGGCCAAGGGCCCCGCCGCCAGCACGCTGGCCAAGGTCAGCAACACCGACACCGCAGGTTGCCCCCGCTACAGCGCGCGCGTGATTCGCGGCGTGAAGGTGGGCCCCAGCCCCGAGTGGATGCAGCAACGCCTGCGCGACGCGGGTCAGCTGCCGCGCAACAACCTGGTGGACTGCACCAACTTCGTGCTGCTGGAGATGGGCCAGCCCACGCACGTGTTCGACCTGAAGAAGCTGCGCGGCGCCGAGATTCGCGTGCGGCGCGCCACCGCGGGCGAGCCCTTCCTGCCGCTGGGTGAGCATGCGCAGACCATCAAGCTTTCGCCCGCCGACCTGGTGATCGCCGACGCCGAGCGTCCGGTGGCGCTGGCTGGCGTGAAGGGCGGCGCGGATTCTTCGGTGGACGACACCACCACCGACATCCTGCTTGAGGCCGCCACCTTCACACCAACGCTGGTGCGGCAGATGAGCCGTCGCCACCAGATCGCAAGCGACAGCAGCAAGCGCTTCGAGCGCGGCGTGCATCCGGCGTCGATCGATGCGGCGGCCGAGCGACTGGCGTGGCTGATCCTGCAGACCGCCGGTGGCGAACTGTGCTCGGGCGTGATCGAGGCCAGCGGCCCCATGCCCGCGCCGCGCACCGTGACCATGCGACCGGCCCGCTGCCGCACGCTGCTTGGCATCGAGTTGAGCGAGGCCGACATGATGAAGTCGCTGACCGCGCTCGGCTTTGCGCCCACCAAGCAGGGCGACGCGCTGCTGTGCACCGTGCCCCCGCAGCGCATGGACATCGAGCGCGAAGTGGACCTGATCGAGGAAGTGATCCGCCTGCTTGGCACCGACAGCCTGCCGGTGGGCGATTCGATCCGCATTCGCACCGCCAGCCCCGACTCGAAGGTGATCGCCGCCGAGCGCACCAAGGATCTGCTCGCCGGACTGGGCTTCGTCGAGTGCGTCACGCACGCGCTGGTGCCCGAGCGCGTGGCGCAGGCATTCCTGCCCGCTGGTCACAACGCCCTGCGCGTGGATGACGAACGCGCGGGTGGCACGCCCTGCCTGCGACCCGCCGCGCTCACCGGCCCGCTGGTGTCGCGCAAGCTGAACGCCGACCGCGGCATGACCAAGGGACTGCGCATGTTCGAGATGGCGCACGCCTTCGACCTGGCCGCCGGTGGTGCGCACCGCGAGTGGTTGGCGCTTGGCCTGATGGCCGACGCCACCGACGCAAGCGAGGGCTACCGAACCATGCGCGGCGTGCTGGATCGACTGGCGCACGAAATCGCCGGCGCCACGCTGACCGTGCAACCCGCGCAGTCGGGTGGCGGCCTCGATCCCGCGGCCGATGTGCTGCTGGATGGCAAGCCGATCGGACGCGTGGGCCTGCTGTCGGCCGCTGCGGCCGCAAGCGTGGGTCTGGACATCGCCGTGGCCGTGGCCGAGATCGCGCTGCAGCCGCTGCTTGTGCGCTTTCCACCCGAGCGCCCCGCCGCCGCGCTGCCCGCCTTCCCAAGCATCGAGCGCGACATCAGCGTGGTGGTGCCCGAAGCCACCCCGTGGGAGAAGGTGGAGCACATCGTGGCCGCCGCCAAGCTGGCGCACCTTGAGTCGCTGGCCTACATCGGCGCCTATCGCGGCAAGCAGGTCGGCGAAGGTCGTAAGAGTCTGACCATGCGTCTGGTGTTCCGCAAGCACGACGGCACGCTGCGACGCGAGGATGTGGACGCGATCGTGGCCACCGCCACCGCTTCGCTTCAGAAGTCGCTCGGCGCGGAGCTGCGCGCCTGATGCAGCGCTTCGCCGACATCACGCTGGCCGACTTCGCGCAACGCCTGGCCGACAAGGTGCCCTCGCCGGGTGGTGGCGCGGTGGCGGCCGTCACGCTGGCGCACGGTGCGGCGCTTGGCGCCATGGTGCTTCGCTACACGGTGGGCCGCGCCAACTTCGCCGCGCACGAGGCGACCAACACCGCCACGCTTGCCGAACTGGATGCCATGCGTGCGCAGGCGCTAGCGCTGGCCGATCGCGACGCCGCGGCCTACGCGCATCTCTCTTCGCTGTGGAAATTGCCCGAAGGCGACGCCACGCGCGTGCGCGAATACGCCCCCGCCGTGCAGGAAGCGATCGATGCGCCGCTGGCCATCGTGCAGCTGGCTGCCCGCGCGTGCGAACTGCTGCACGCCTTGCCCGCGCGCACCAATGCGCGACTGGGCAGCGATCTGGTGATCGCGGCCAACCTCGCCGCGCTGGCCGCCGATGCGGCGGCATGGAACGTGCGCGTGAATCTTCCTTCGCTTGCCGATGCGGCGCGTGCAGCGGCGCTTGGTGCCGACACCGACGCGAAGGTGCAT
>RFQW01000223.1 GCA_009924765.1 Planctomycetota bacterium
CATGATGGCCGTGATCGGCGTACACAGCATCATGTCTGGCACCGCCACCGCCGACTTCGGCGGCAAGAAGGCCGCGGCCACGGCCACCGGCATCGCCGATGCGTTCAGCAAGTTGGGCAGCGCCATCCAGGCCTTCGCGGTGGGCATCCTCGCCACCAAGAGCTGGGCGTACTGGCCCATGTTCCTGTTCCCGTTCACGATCGTGGGACTGATCTTCGCCGTGAGGATGTGGACCATGCTGCCGGCGGCGACCAAGAAGTACCTCGCCGAGGTGGAAGGCAAGGAAATCGGCGTGCGGCGCAAGAAGCACACGGCGATCTGAGGCTGGCGAGACGGGGCGCCGCGGCGGCGCACGGCAGACTCTCAATTTCCGTTCGTCGGCACCGGCGTTGGACTGTACCCCGGCAGCTTCGATGCCTCTGGCTCATGCGCCAGCTTCAGCGCGCGCTGCACGGCGTCCTCGAATTCGGCGTCATCGGCGTCGTTCCACCGGATGTGCTTGCGGAAGTACTCGCCCCAGTAGAACTCCTGGAAGAACACGTCCGAGCGCGCCGTGAAACCGCCGCGAGAGCCCACCATCCAGGTGAGCCCGCGGTAGGGATCGCTCTGTGAATCGCGCAGCGATATAGGCAACTGCGCCGGCGTGATGAGGTGATCCTGACCGTCACGCAGGTAGACGTTGTGCGTGGCCTGCATGCGCGCCCAGAACGCGTCCTCGGACAGGTCGGACCAGTTCTGCACGATCACGCCACATACGCGCTTGTCGACATGCTTCGAATCGAGGATGCCACGCATGGTGTGGTGCGCGTCGGTGAGGTACGCCACGCCTCCGGGGCCGATGATCACCTGCGGCGGATTGGTTCGCACGAATTCGAACACCTGATCCTGGGACATGCCGTTGAGCAGGCCGGTGCGCCAGTCCACCTCCCGGAAGCTCAGGCTTGGCTGCGTTGGATGCAAACGCTCCGCGTCGATGGAAAAGTGGTCCCCGGCGCGCATGTCGGGCGCGAACGGAAGACACCCGGTATCGGCGATCTGCGCGGACGATGAAGGGCGCGTGGCCACGCACGCCGAGGGAAGCAGCGACGCGACGAGGATCTGTGCGCCGACCAGCAGCGCGCCAAGCCTGCAGCGCCCGACACGCATCAAGCGCCCCTGCCCGCCGGCAGTTCCGCCACGTCCGTGCGCAGCGTGGTCTCCACGGCCTTCGCCTCGGTGGGCACCAGATCCAGCTTGTGGGCCAGCTCGGCCGTGTTGCGCGCGCCCGGCAGAAGGCGCGTGTTGAACGAGCCCACCGCCTGGTTGAAGCCCTTCACCGCCGTCTCGAGTCCCTTGCCGACGCCCTGCAGGTGATCGGAGAACTTCTCGATGCGCACCAGCAGTTCGGTGGCGCTTTCGCCGATGCGCTGCGCGTTCTCGGCCAGCGCCGCCTGCTGCCACTGCAGCGCGCAGGTGCGCAGCAGCGCCAACAGCGTGCTGGGCGTGGTGATGATCACGCCGCTGTCGAGCGCCTCGCGGTACAGGTCGCCGTTGGTCTCGAGCGCCGCCACCAGCGCGCTCTCGACCGGCATGAACATGACGGTGATGTCCACTTCACTGTCCAGGTTCTTCGCGTACTCGCGGCTGCACAGCGTTCGCACGTGGCTGCGGATGGCCTGCGCATGCATGTCGCGACGGCGCGCGCGCTCGGCATCGGTCTGCGTGGTGTCCAGCGAATCGAAGTACGCGTTCATGGGCACCTTCGCGTCGATCGGGATCTGCCTGCCGCCCGGCAGACGCACGGTCATGTCGGGTCGCAGGCGACCCTCCTCGCCTTCCATGCTGGTCTGCTCGCTGAAATCTACGTGCGCGGCCAAGCCCGCCATCTCCACCACGTTGCGCAGGCTGATCTCGCCCCAGCGGCCGCGCTGACGGTTGTCGCGCAGCGCTCCGGCCAGCGAATCCGCCGCGCTGGATGCCTTGCCCTGCAGGTCGGCGATCACCTTCAGCTGCTCGCCGAGCGCCTTCGCATCGCCTTCACGCTTGGCGTTCATCTCGTTTAGCAGCGTCTCGTGCTTTACCAGCTGCTCGCGGAACGGCAGGAACGTGGCGTCGATCTGCTTCTGCTTCTCGGCGATCTCCTGCTCGGTCAGCTTGCGCTGGTCGTCGAACTGGCGCCGCGCCTGCGCGATCAGCTGCTCGCCCGCGGACTTCAGCACCTCGAAGCCGGTGCTCTTGAAGGCCTCGCCAAGCACCTCGCGCGCCTGCGCCTGCATGGCCCGGAGCTGCTCCACGCTCTTGTCGCGCTCGGCCAGCAGCGCGGCGGTGCTTGTTTCGCGCTCGGCCATGCGCGCAACGGCATCGGCGGCGGTGCGTTCGGCCTTGGCCTGTTCCGAGCGCAGGCGCTCGATGGTGGCACGCGACGCCTCGGACTCGCGGCGCGACTGCTCCAGCAGCGCATCGCTGCCCGCATGGCGCGAGGCCAGCATGGACTTCGCAAGAAGGAATCCAGCCGGCGCAGCGAGCGCGGCACCCAGCAGCAGGCCGACAAGGATCGAGGTGGCGTCCATGGCTGCATGGTAAACGGCTGCACGCGGGTCCACGCGGGGAATCAATGGAAAGCGGCGCGAAAGTGCGCGTGGCCATTCGTGTCCCAAATGCGTCCACGCGACCTCGCAACAATGCCGGGTTCGTCGCGCCCCGCACAACCCACGCACCCCGAGGAGGTCTGCATGTCCGAGCTGCCACCTGTCCCGCCCACCGGCGGCAAGCCTGTCCGTCCGTCGCTGTCCCACTTCTGCCGCACATTCAACATGCCGATCGCCGATCACGAGGTGAACCGACTCACGCGATCGCTTCGCACGGAGGCTGACATGCGCATCCTGTGCATGTTCGGCAAAGTGGCCACGGCATCGCCGCGATGCCCAAATGCCGTCCGTATCGGTCGATTCACCTACAGTGGCGATCGGCTGCGCAGCCTCTACCTGGAGCAGGCGCTGTGCGGCATCGGCGCGGTGGCGCCTGGATGCGAACGGGGATACGACAATGCCTCGCCCGCGCAGGCATGCAGCCGATCGCGGCGCATGTGCGACATCTTTCGGCCATTCATCCGCGACGCCATCCTGCTGGCCATTCACCACGGGCTGCGCGCGCAACCCGAACTGAATGCGCTTGCGCCGGTGCTTGCGCAGGTGGCGGCAGATCCGTTCCTGCACCTGGTGGATGACCCCAACAGGCTCATTCCCCTGCTCGCGAATGAGCTGGCGCGCGAGGGCGCGCTGCGAACCACGACGGTGCATGCCCTTCGGATGATCTTCTACAAGCTCGATCCCTCCATGGAACCGCATGTCAGCGGAACGCTGATGGGCCTCTGGAACGCGGCGCGGGTGTAGGTGGATGCCGAATCCACGGAAAAAAGGCAGTACAAGCGAGAATCGCCACCAAAGCGGGCTAGAACTCTCACCAACAACCTTTGGAGCATTCGATGAGCCCACTTACACTCCCGCTTGTGGACTGGAAACACCGCATCACCACCGACGCAGGCATCCGTTCCGGACTGCCCTGCGTGACCGGCACACGCATCGCCGTTTCGGATGTGGTGGGCTGGTTCGCCGGCGGCATGACCGAAGCGGAGATCCTGCAGGACTTTCCGGACTTGTCCGCCGACGATGTACGCGCCTGCCTGCTGTACGCGGCGGAGTGCACGAACAGCGCGCCACGCCCCGTCTCCTGAGTGCGTCTGCTCATCGACGAGAACCTGAGCCCGCGCCTGGCGCGGCGGCTCCGCGATGTGTTCCCGGGAATCGCATCCGTGCGCGAAATCGGGCTTCG
>RFQW01000224.1 GCA_009924765.1 Planctomycetota bacterium
GCACACCAGCACCGTGACCGCGATCAGCCATCCGCCGTCGCGAAAGCGCATGCGGCGCGGGCCGGCGGTTGGTGTGGAGGTGTCGCTCATGGCTTTGCCGCGGGAAGATCGATCAGCACCGTGCGCCCACCTCGCACACTGGCCATGCCGGTCAGTGGTCCGCGATCAAGCGACAGGGCGATCAGCACCACCGGCAGGTACACGAGGCTGGCCAGGAAGAGATTGCGCGCCGACGGCCGATCCATGCGGCGAAAGTGCAGCCAGGCGAACCATGTGAGGCCGAGGGCCGCCAGGCCGCATGCGATCGCGCTGGCCATGCCGGCAAGGCCAAGCAGCGTGCCCATGAGTCCGATCGGCACCAGCAGCAGGCTGCTCAGCAGGCTGGTCTGTGCGGCCAGCCCCTCGCCGCCCGGCGCCGACGGCAACATGCGGAAGCCACCGCGCTCGTAGTCCTCGCGATGCAGCCACGCCAGCGCGAAGAAGTGGGGCAGCTGCCAGGTGAACAGCAGCGCCGCCATCACCCACGCGCCGCGCTGCAGGTCGCCGCTCGCCGCGGCCCACCCGATCAGCGGCGGAATGCCGCCCACCACCGCGCCCACCACGGTGTTCAGCGTGGTCACGCGCTTCAGTGGCGTGTACACCGCCACGTACAGCACGATGGTGAGGGCGGACAGGCCGCACGCCAGCATGTTCACGCGCATGGCCAGCATGAAGCAGCCCGCGTAGCCCAGCACAAAGCCCACGATCACCGCCAGCGTGCGACTGAATCGTCCGGATGCCACCGGGCGGTTCGCGGTGCGTCGCATCTTCGCGTCGTGATGGCGCTCCAGCGCCTGGTTCAGCGCCGCCGCCGCCGCCGCCGACAGGAAGGTGCCCGCCAGTGTCCAGCCCAGCCGGGGCCAGTCGATGCGATCGGGCTCCGCGACCAGAAAGCCGACCAGCGTGGTGGCAAGCACCAGCAGGCTCAGGCGCGCCTTCACCAGCGTGGACCAGTCATGGGTCCACGAGGGCGTTTCCGCGGGTTGGGTTTCGGCAGGGTTCATGCGACGCGACTGGACGGAAGGTCTACCATAGGTGCCCATGCAAACGGCTTCCATGTCGTCTGGCGTCGCGCTGCTTGCCGGCATCACCGGCGTGGCCGGCATTCTTGGCCTGTTCGCGCTGCTGGCTGGACGCGTGCGCCCCTACACGCTGGCGCTCGGATTCGCGGGCACGGCCGCACAGTGGGCGCTCACCTATGTGGCCATGATCGGCGTGGGCCTGTGGGCTGGCGAGGCGCTGTTCGGCCTCACCGTGCTGGTCCCCGTTGCGGTGGGCTTCGTGGCGCAGCGCTACGCGCGCGATCAGGCCAGCGCCTTTGGTGCGGGCATGGTGAACGGCGTGATGAATCTGCTGATCGTTGGCAGCGTGGTGGGCGGCAAGGATGCGCAGGCTGCGGTGGTGGAAGCCGCGGCCTGGAGCGCGGCCCTGCTCATCGGCAGCGGCGTGCTGGCATCGATCGGCGGCGCCATCGCGCGACGCACGCCTGCGCGTGATGGGTTGCTGCCGCCTCCCATCTCACTGTTCGCCACCGTGGTCGCAAGCACCATCTTCCTGCTGCTGGTCACGGGCGGACTGGTGACGGGCCTTGAGGCGGGTCTGGCCGTGCCCGACTGGCCGAACTCCTTCGGTCACAACATGCTGCTGTATCCGGTGAGCCAGATGAAGGGCGGCGTGTACTACGAACACGCGCATCGACTCTTCGGCATGCTGGTGGGCCTGAACGCGTTCACGCTGGCCGCGTTGTGCTGGCGACACGAGCCGCGGCGCTGGGTGCGATGGCTGGCCTTCGCCGTGCTGGGCATGGTGTGCGTGCAGGGACTGCTGGGTGGTCTGCGCGTCACCGGCCGTCTGACCCTGGATCAGGATCCATCGCTGCTGAAGCCGAGCACCGCCATCGCCATTGCGCACGGCATCTTCGGGCAGATCGTGTTCGCCACCGTGGCGGTGATCGCCGCGGTGACCAGCGGCGCCTGGTTGCGGTCTGGGGCGCCCATCACGGGCACCGCCGCAGCCGGCACGCGGGTGCTCGCCATGATCGCTCCGTTCGTGCTGCTTGGGCAGCTGTTCCTGGGCGCGGCCTATCGGCACCTGCAGATTCCGCCCACCGAGGTCGGCAAGGCGATCACGCACCCGACGTGGGCCATGCATGGACATCTGGGCTTCTCCATCGTGGCGCTGATCGTGATCATCCTCACGGCGAGCCGCCTGTCTGGCGTGGCGCGAGCGGTGCCATCGGCCAAGCCGCTTGGTCGTGCGGGCGCGTCCATGGCACTCGTCGTGGCGTTGCAGGTGCTGCTTGGATTCGTCGCGCTGGGTGCCGTGCTGATGCGTCGTGGACCATCGATCCCGCTCTGGGAGGTGATCTCGACCAGCGCGCATCAGGCCACGGGTGCGCTGCTGCTGATGGCGACCGTGCAGGGCGCGGCGTGGAGCTGGCGCATGCTGGCCGGAGTGAGCGCCGACGAGCCGATCACTGCGCCTGCAACGTCGGCTTGATCGCTTCCTCGATCGCCAGCAGCGCGTAGGCGGTGACCAGATCGGGCTGGCCCTCCATCCATCGGTCCTGCGGATTCACCCAGCTGCCGTCGGCCTGCTGCGATGCGACCAGCGCGTTGATGAGTTCGCATCGCCAGTCGTGCGCGGTGCCGGCTGAGTCCTTGATCGAATCCATGCCACCCGCAAGCAGCGCGCGCGCCATCGCGAGCCGGTAGTAGAAGAGCCCTTGCTGCCCAAGTCCGGGATTCTCGTTCATGCTGTAGTGCGAGGTGATCCATTCCAGCGCCGCCAACACGCGCGGATCGTTCTTCGCGAGGCCGGCGAACAGCAGGCTCTTGTAACCGGCGTACGTCATGCTGCCGTAGCTGCGAAGGGCGCGCGTTCCCGGTGGCATCTTCTCGCCGTAGCGGCCTTCGCCAGCCACTTCGCTCGCGAAACTCTCGCCGCCGTTGGCCACGGTGTACACGAAGCCGCCGTCGCCACTGCCCGCTTCGGCCCAGACGGCCGCGCCATCCGCCTTGCGGTTCTGGCAACGCTGCACGAAGGCCAGTGCGCGCTGCACCGACGCGTCATCGGCCTTCACGCGCCCGTCATGCAGCGCATCCAGCATCATCTGCGTGTTGCTCAGGTCGGGGCGACCCTTGCTGCCGTACCCCACGCCGCCGAACCAGTCCTGTTCGGGGCGCACGCCCTCTGCCTGGTCCCATTGCACGCGCTTCAGCCACGCAAGCACTTCCTGCAGTGCCTCGGCGTGCTTCGGCGAATCAAGCGCAGCCAGCGCCAGCGCCGTGCAGCTGGCCACGTAGGTCTCCATGCCGCCCGATGGATCGGGTGCAAAGCCGCGTTCGTCGCGTGTCTGCGCAAGCAGTCGGCGCACGCCGGTGCCGACCGCAGGGTCGCTGTCCTCGCCGAAGCCTGCCTGCGCGAACGCGCGAATCACCAGCGCGGTCACCGCGCTGCTGGCGGCCTTCGAGGGCTTCGCCGCCTCCGAACCCTGGCCCTGCACGCCTTCCATCCAGCCACCCTCAGGTCCCTGATGCTTGCGCAGAAAGTCGAGCCCGCGCTTGATGGCCGCGCGTGCCTGATCGAAGCACGCCGCGTCCACCGGCACCTGCGAGGCGCTGTCGGCGATGCGACGGATCACGGGCGGCGGGGGCGTGAGCGAGCGCGGCAACTGCGGCGGCGCGAGCGAGGTCACCTTCTTCGCATCCACGCGCGCATCGAGCGGCGTGGTGGGCTGTGCCAGCAGAGAGTCGCCGGCCGCTGCT
>RFQW01000225.1 GCA_009924765.1 Planctomycetota bacterium
CTCCAGCAGAAACTCGCGGCGACGGTCGGCGTTCGGTGTGCCATCGACGAAGTCGGAGGCCGGGCGAGATCCGGGTCCCGTCTCGCTGGCGTCGCGTCCCCACAGCATGAACTCGATCGCGTGCCAGCCCGTGCACACGTTGGTCTCGCCGCCGCGCTGGTTGTGTTCACGCAGCACCGCACGGGCCAGCAGGGGATAGCGGGCGCGATCGGCGATGATGCCGGTGCGAGCGTCGGGGGTTTCGGGCTCGATGTATGCCTCATCCACCGGCCACGCGTTCACGAACGTCTCCACGCCGCCGCGGCGTGCATCGATGGGTCCATCACCGTAGCGGTACACCTCGGTCAAGCCGTAGTCCGCGCGCGCGCGACACCACGCCGCACGCGCCGTCTCCAGATGTTCCGGTGTTGGAGCGCGGCACAGTTCGCGCACCGCCGCCAGCAGGGTGGAGGCGGATGCGCACGAGCGTTCATACGCCGCCGCCGCTTCGATCACGTAACCGTTCACCACCTGCTGTGGCGTGACAGTGCCGATCTGGATCGCGAACGCGATGCACAGGGTCGCGGGAAACATGCTGCGCACTCTAGGGGCCATGCGGTTCGATGGGCGCCGTGTCCGAGCCTTCACGGAATTCAAGCGGTTTGCTTGCACACGCTTTGCAATGCAGCGGCGTGGGGGGAGCATCTTGCGAGCACCATGCGAAACACCGCGATCGTGATCCTGGCTTGCGCCCTGATGCATCTTGCACACGCGGGAGATCCGGTGGATGGCACGGCGGCGGCGCCCGCGCCTTCAGTTCCAAGCCCGGCGGAGCTGGCTCGTCGGGCCCTCGTGCAGCGCGTGGATCCATCGATCGTGTCGGTGACCACCTACATCAAGGTGCCAGAGGGGGTGGCGCTGGAGGGTCGGTGGCGCGTGGCGGACGATTCGCCCATCGCCGGCTATGCGCGCGAGACCGTGTCCAGCGGCATCGTGGTGGACAACGCGGGCACCATCCTGTGCGCACGCACGCCGCTGCTGCTCAACGGCCAGACATTCAGTGATCGCTACGACGTGGAGTCGAGCGTGGGATCGCGGTTCGATGTGGAACTGCTGGGCGTTGAACCCACCATCAATCTGGCCGTGCTGCGCGTGAAGCCCGCGCCTGGCCAATCGCTCGCGGATCTGGTGCCCGCGAAGATCGGTTCCGTGGGCGATCTGCGGGTTGGCGACGACCTGTACGCGATGGGTGATCCCTTTGGTGCAGCGCGCGTGTTCGCGCCCGGCATCGTGATGTCGTTGCCCCAGGTGTCGTGTTACCAGGCCGATCTGACCGGAAGCCTGATCCAGGCGAGCATGGCG
This sequence comes from Planctomycetota bacterium, assembly GCA_009924765.1. Classification (GTDB taxonomy): domain Bacteria; phylum Planctomycetota; class Phycisphaerae; order Phycisphaerales; family SM1A02; genus SYAC01. Next base: position 1,342 of record RFQW01000225.1, read on the forward strand.
GTGTCCCCAGGCGCGCTGGGTGGCGCATTGGTGAACCGCGACGGCCTGGTGATGGGCATGATCGTGCCGCCGCCCTCATTGGACGCCGATGCGCGGCCCGCGCCAGAGCCGTACGTCACCTACGGCATGCAGATCCAGACCGCGATCGGGGTGGGCGAGGCGATCATGCGCAAGCGCTCCACCACGTCGCCGTTCGTGGGGTTCTCGGTGCTCGCCCTTCCCGAGTTGAAGGCCAAGCTGCGCGATGAGGCACGCTTCGACGCTTTGGTGAAGCCCCCGTACGGGCTGTATGTGGAGGATGTCTTCACACCCAGTCCGGCCGCGCGCGCGGGCGTGCAGGTGGGCGACTTCGTGATGGAAATCAACGGCAACAAGATCCGGAGCGTGGTCGACTTCCAGCAGTCGCTGTACTACTTCGCGGGCACGCAGGTGCCGGTGCGCATCTTCCGCTCGGGCAAGGAGTTGACGCCCATGCTCGCGATCGAGGCACGGCCGCCGTCGGCGAATCGGCCTTGATGTGAGGCGTCCCGCTCTTTGCAGAATGTGGACGCAACCTGAACGACTCGTTCGCGCAAACTTCAGGGGGTTCAAAGCGGATCGAAACCATCGGTGCGTGCCGACGCGGGATAGTTCCATTGTCCCGGCGCGTGCCGGTGCGTTCGTTCGTCGAATGCCCGAAAGATCCACTTTGGTTCCAGGAGAAAATCAGATCATGCATCGCTTCAACATGTTCGTTGGCGCTTCCGTGACTGCCGTCGTCGCAGCCACCGCTGCGGCCACCGTCGTCACCTACCGCACTGGCCCGTCTTCGTCCGCCACCCCGTACGTCATCGCGGCCGATGGCAGCCCCGTTCGCGAAGTCGTTTCCATCCTCACGGTGGGCGACTCGATCGGCGGCTTCCAGCTCACGGGCATTCCGGACGGCATCGGCTCCTTCATGGAAGGCGACAACGTCCGCATCGCGATCAATCACGAGCACACCTCGGCGATGAACAGCGTTCCAGTCGGGCAGCGTGTCGGGCGGCTCGAGCATCTCCAAGTGGCTGGTGAACCCGGCCACCTTCGAGGTGCTGAGCGGCGGTGAGGCCATGACCAGCTTGCAGACCGTCACCAACGGAACCGGCGGCGCGCTGAACAAGTTCACCCGCTTCTGCTCGGGCGACATCGCCGACACCATCGCGTACTACAACAGCGCGACCGGCCGCGGCACCGATCACCGCATCTTCATGTGCGGCGAGGAGTCGGGCACCCCGGGTCGCATGATGGCCACGGACATGGCGACCGGCATCGGCTACGAGCTGACGCCGTTCAATGCGGCGCAGGGCGCTTGGGAAAACGGCGTTGCGCGTCCCATGGAGAGCGATGCGACCGTGATGATGGCCACCTCCGATGGCGGTGCCAACCGCGTGTTCCTGTATCGGGGCACGAAGCAGAGCACCGGCACCCCGGTTGAGAAGGCCGGTCTGACGAACGGCACCGTGAACGGCATCCAGGTGGTGCTGAACGGTTCCAACGTGGCCACCGAGAGCCGCGCCTACTGCTTCGCCTCGGCCGCGCCGGCCGTGTTCACGGCGCGCTTCACGCTGGCTGCCGACAACACGGCCGCCGGCACCACCTTCCTCCGTCCGGAGGATGGCGCGTGGGATCCGATGAACCCGCGTGACTTCTACTTCGTGAACACGGATCAGATGAGCAAGACGTCGGCCGGCGTTGCGCAGGCCCATGCCAGCCGTCTGTTCCGGCTGCGCTTCGACAACGTGAACGATCTGGCCGCTGGCGGCACCATCGAAGCCGTTCTCGATGGCACCGACGTGATGGAGATGGGCGACAACCTGTGCGTGTACAACACGATTCAGGGCGGGACGCGCGTGCTGCTGCAGGAAGATCCGGGCAACCACCCGCACAGCGCCAAGACGCTTGTGTACGACGCGGATACCGACAGCCTGCAGGTGATCCTCGCGTCCGATCCGGCGCGATTCGGCAACATCGGCGTTGCAGCCACGGCTCCGTTCACGACCGACGAGGAGAGCTCGGGCGTGGTGGATGCGCGCGGCACGCTCGGTCTGGGATGGTTCCTGGCCGACATGCAGGCGCACTACGCGGTTGCCAGCCCCATGGTCGAGGGTGGACAGCTGTACGCGTTCTTCTCCCCGCAGCTGGTCGGCTCCTGCGACCACGATCTGAGCCCGACGCTGGACGCGGCGATCAACGGCGAGGACCTTGCCATGCTGTGCCTCGGTTGGGGTTCCTCGGGTCGCACCGACCTGAATGGTGACAACACCACCGATGCGGGCGATCTGTCAGAGCTGCTGCTGTCTTGGGGCGACTGCGCCCAGTAAGTCTCTTTCGCCACAGGGCGAGCCATTCGTGAGCCCGGTCCATTCGTGCGGACCGGGCTCACTCTTTTTTGCAAGCGCGCATGTGGAAGCGCCCTGTCGCGCGCTGG
>RFQW01000226.1 GCA_009924765.1 Planctomycetota bacterium
CGCATCACGACACGCCCGAAGCCGACCTGCGCCACATCTTCGAGGTGAACTTCTTCGCCAGCACCGATCTGATCACGCAGGCCGCCAGGCGCCTGATCGCCGCCGATCGCAAGGGCCACCTGCTGATGTGCAGCAGCTGTCTGGCCAAGTTCACGCTGCCCTACTACGGCGCCTACGCCGCCACCAAGGCCGCGCAGGGCATGATGTGCCGCGCGATGCGCTTCGAGCTTGAGCCACACGGCATCGAGGTGAGCAGCGTGCATCCGGTGACCACGGTGACGGAGTTCTTCGAGCAGTCGGCGGCGCGCAGCGGACTGCAGTCGACCGGCAGCAAGGTGCCCGATCACGCGCCCAAGTTCTTCGTGCAGCCGCCCGAGCGCGTGGCGAAGGCCATCGTGCGCTGCCTGAAGCGGCCGCGCAGCGAGGTGTGGACCAGTCTGGCGGTGCGGCTGGCGGCGGGCTTCATCACCGCGTTCCCGGGCATGTTCGACGGGGCGTGCCGACGCGAGGCCGCACGCAGTCGCGCGTTGCATCAGCGCGCCACGGGCGGCTGAAACCACGGCGTTGGGCCACTTCCGGCGCGGTTGAGTGTTGGCCCGCGCCGCCCTATCGTTGCCCCTCTTCCAAGGAGAACTTCCATGCCCATTCGCATCGGCATCAATGGTTTCGGTCGCATCGGTCGCCTCGTGTATCGCGCCGCCGCGCAACGCGGCAACTTCCAGATCGTGGGCGTGAACGATCTGGTGCCCGCGGACAACCTGGCGTACCTGCTGCAGCACGATTCCAGCCACGGCCGCTTCGCGCTGCCCGTGAAGGCCGGCGGCGACGGCTTCACCGCTGGCTCGCAGACCACGCGCACCATGAGCGAGAAGGAACCGGGCAAGCTGCCGTGGAAGGAGCTGGGCTGCGACTACGTGCTGGAGAGCACCGGCCGCTTCACCGAGTTCGAGGGCGCCAAGCAGCACCTCGATGGCGGCGCCAAGCGCGTGCTGATCAGCGCGCCCACCAAGAGCGACGCCGAGGTGCCCACGCTGGTGTACAAGGTGAACCACGACAAGTACGACGCGGCGCGGCACACCATCGTGAGCAACGCCAGCTGCACCACCAACTGCCTTGCACCGGTGGTGAAGGTGATCCTGGACAACTTCGGCCTGGAAGAGGGCCTGATGACCACGGTGCACGCGGTCACCGCCACGCAGCCCACGCAGGACGGCCCCAGCAAGAAGGATTGGCGCGGCGGCCGCAACGCGTACCAGAACATCATTCCCGCCAGCACCGGCGCGGCGAAGGCCGTGGCGCTGTGCCTGCCTGCGGTGAAGGGCAAGCTGACCGGCATGAGCTTCCGCGTGCCGGTGGCCAACGTGAGCTGCGTCGATCTCACCTTCCGCACCACCAAGGCCACCAGCCTGGACCAGATCCACGCGGCCATGAAGGCGGCGGCCGAGGGCTCCATGCAGGGCGTGCTTGGCTACACCGAGGACGAGGTGGTGAGCAGCGATTTCATGAGCGATCCGCGCAGCAGCATCTACGACGCCAAGGCGTGCATCCAGCTGAACGACCGCTTCTTCAAGGTGGTCAGCTGGTACGACAACGAGTTCGGCTACGCCAACCGTTGCGTGGACATGCTGGCGATGATGGCCGAGAAGGACGGCGTGCGCTGAGCCTTCGGGCCCGGTGCATGGCATGCAGGCGATCGCATCCAACCTGATCGGCGGCGCGCTGGCCGAGGTGCAGCACGCGGGTGATGCCGTGCTGTTCCCCATGCAGCAGTACTGGTGGTTCTACGCCGTCTTCACGCTGTTCGTGCTGGCGGTGCTGGCGCTCGACCTGGGCGTGTTCCACCGGCAGGCCCACGAGGTGAAGTACAAGGAGGCGATCACCTGGAGCGTGGTGTGGATCACGCTGGCGCTGCTGTTCAACCTTGGTTTCTGGTTCTACACCAGCTGGAAGCTGGCGCTGCCCGAGTGCGCCGAGCTGGTGAAGAGCATGGGCTACGCCAGCCCGCAGAAGGCCGCCAACGACGTGTCGCTGGAGTTCCTGGCGGGCTACCTGATCGAGAAGAGCCTGAGCGTGGACAACGTGTTCGTGTTCGTGGTCATCTTCCAGTTCTTCGCGGTGCCGGCCAAGTACCAGCATCGCGTGCTGTTCTACGGCATCCTGGGTGCGCTGATCAGCCGCGCCATCTTCATCGCGCTGGGCAGCGTGCTGCTGCAGTACGCGGTGGTGATCTGGGTCTTCGGCGCGTTCCTGGTGTTCACCGGCGCCAAGCTGCTGTTTCCGCACGAGCAGAAGAAGGACCTGTCCAGCAACCCGGTGCTGCGCGTGATGCGCCGCGTGATGCCGGTGACGAAGGATTTCCACGAGCAGCGGTTCCTGGTGAACATCGGAGGCGTGCGCCATGCCACGCCGCTGCTGGTGGCGCTGCTGGTGGTGGAGTTCACCGACATCCTGTTCGCGCTGGACAGCGTGCCGGCCATCTTCGCGGTCACGCGCGAGCCGCTGATCGTGTTCACCAGCAACATCTTCGCCATCCTGGGCCTGCGGGCGCTGTACTTCCTGCTGGCGGGCGCCATGGACACCTTCCACCTGCTGCACTACGGGTGCTGATGTTCGTGGGCGTGAAGCTGGTGCTGCCCATCTTCGGCATGCACGTGCCCATCGGCATCAGCCTGTCGGTGATCTGCGGCGTGATCGGCGCTTCGATCGCGCTGAGCCTGCTGTTTCCGAAGAAGCCGCACGCGGCCTGAGCCCGCGGTGGCGTACCATCGGTGCCCCACGGAGCACCGCCCATGAACCTGTTCGAACCACTTCGCGTCGGTCCACTCACGCTTCCCAACCGTCTGGTGATGGCGCCGCTGACGCGATGCCGCTCCAGGCAGCCGGGCAACGTGCCGCACGAACTGAACGCCACCTACTACGCGCAGCGCGCCAGTGCGGGCCTGATCGTGAGCGAGGCCACGCAGGTGTGCCCCGAGGGTCAGGGCTACCTGTGGACGCCGGGCATGCACACGCCGGAGCAGGGCAAGGGGTGGCGACTGGTGACCGACGCGGTGCATGCCGCGGGCGGGCGCATCCATGCGCAGCTGTGGCATGTGGGTCGCATCTCGCATCGCAGCCTGCAGCCGGGAAACGCCGCGCCAGTGAGCGCAAGCGACATGCGCAGTGCCGGCACCTGCTTTGCGCTCGATGCCGAAGGCAAGCCGGCGCGGGTGCAGTGCGACCAGCCGCGGGCGCTTTCCGAAGCCGAGATTCCCGGCGTGATCGCGCAGTTCGGCAAGGCGGCGCAGATCGCCAAGGACGCGGGCTTTGATGGCGTGCAGGTGCACGGCGCCAACGGCTACCTGCCCGACCAGTTCATGAGCTCGGTCGTGAACCAGCGCAAGGACGCGTGGGGCGGCGATCCGGTGCGGCGCGTGCGGTTCCTGATGGAGTGCGTGCATGCGTGCGCGCAGGTGTGGGGGGCCGATCGCGTGGGCGTGCGGCTTTCGCCGGGCAGCGGCAACGACGGCGACACCGTGGACACGCAGTGGCGCGAGCAGCATCTGGAGGCGGCGCGGCAGTTGGGGCAGGCTGGTGTCGCGTACATCGATCTGGTGAACTACCAGTGGGCCTACGGCAAGCCGGGCTTCGACGAAGCGTTCCTGCGCGACTACCGCGCGATCTATCGAGGCGCGGTGATGGTGTCGGGTGGACTCACGCACGCGCACGCGTCGCAGCTGATCGCCGATGGTCTGTGCGATGCGGCGGTGTTCGGTCGCGCCTTCATCGCCAACCCCGACC
>RFQW01000227.1 GCA_009924765.1 Planctomycetota bacterium
CATCCGCATCGAGCGCTGTGACCGAACCACGCCGTTCGCGCTCGACCTTGATTCGGCGGACAACCGCATCCTGGGCGTGGCGCATCGCCTGCATGAGCAGGGCCTGCGCACCATCTTCATCAGCAAGGACATCAACGCGCGCGTGAAGTGCGACGCGCTGGGCATTCCGAGCGAGGACTTCGAGGCCGATCGCGTGGATGCCGACTGGCTGTACGCGGGCTACGCCACCATGCGCTGCCCCGGCGAGACCATCGACGAGCTGTATCAGGAGCGCCAGCTCAGCGTGGAGCAGCTCGAGGGGCTCATCCTGAAGAGCCCGGAAGGCATGGACATCCAGGCGCACGAACTGGTGGCGAACCAGTTCGTCACGCTGGTGGATGACAGCGACGAGGGTCACACCGGGCTGGCGCGCATGCTGGCCGACACGGGCCACCTGATTCCCGTGGTGGGTCCGCGCAAGCCGGTGTACGGCATCATGGCGCGCAACCTGCAGCAGACGATGGCGCTGGATCTGCTGCTCGACGACGAGGTGCGGCTGGTCTCGCTGATCGGCCCCGCCGGCACCGGCAAGACGCTGATGGCGATCGCCGCGGGACTGCACAAGGTGTTCCGCGAGGAGCGCTTCGACAAGCTGCTGGTGGCGCGACCGATCATGCCCCTCGGCCGCGACATCGGCTACCTGCCCGGCGACAAGGACGAGAAGCTGTCGCTGTGGATGCAGCCCATCTTCGACAATGTCAGTTACCTGCTCAGCACGCGGGGTGGCGGTGGCAGCGACGCCGACAGTCGCACCGCCGAGCAGCGCATGGATCAGCTGGTGGCCGGCGGCAAGCTGGTGATGGAGCCGCTCACCTACATCCGCGGTCGCAGCATTCCGCACCAGTTCATGATCGTGGACGAGGCGCAGAACCTGTCGCCGCACGAGGTGAAGACCATCGTGAGTCGCGTGGGCGAGGGCACCAAGATCGTGCTGGCCGGCGACATCGGCCAGATCGACAATCCGTACCTTGATGCCGCCAGCAACGGCCTGTCGCACCTGATCGAGCGCATGAAGGGACAGCGCATCGCGGGCCACGTGACCATGAGCAAGACGGAGCGCAGCGAACTGGCCAGCCTGGCCGCGGACATGCTGTAGATCACGCCGCGCGGAATGTGCGTGCGGTGTCTCGGTGCGCTCAGGCGTGCACCGAGCCCGCGCGCGCCTTCACCAGCTGCAGGGCCAGCGTTGGTGCGCTGGAGGCGGATGGTGCGAAGCCGTCCGCACCCACGGTTCGCCACAGCCCATCGGCCAGATGAAACGGCAATCCGCCCACCATCACGGCCACGCGCTGTCCGTGTGGGGTGGCGCGAAGCGCCTGCACAAGTCGCGCCACGCTGCGCATGGCCAAGGGCGTGCCGGCACTGATCGCCACCAGATTGGCGGGGCCGCGGTGCGGCTGCGAACCCGCGGCTGCGGCCACCTCGTCGGCGGGCATGTTGGCGCCAAGGCATTCCACGCGCCAACCCTCCAGCTCGAACAGGTCGCTCACCATGCGGATGCCCAGTTCATGCAGGTCTCCGCCCGAACTGCAGGTGATGGCCAGCAGTCCGTTCGCCGGCTTGGCCTGCAACTGTCCGCGCAGACGCGCCATGATCGCGAGCGTGCTGGCGGTGCAGTAGTGCTCGTCAGCGATCGTGGCCTCCTGCAACTGCCACATGCGGCCGATCTCGTTCATGGCCGGTGCGATCACGCGCTCGTAGATCTTCGCCAGCGGCATGTTGCCTTCGAGCAGGTCCTGCACGATGCGTTCGGCGGCATGGCAGTCGCGCTGCAGCAGCTGCAGCAGGAACAGACGCGCCAGCGTGCCGTCCTCGCCAAGATGGTCGAGCACGCTCTCGTCGCCGAGGGTGCCGCCCGCCAGTTCGTGCATCGATGCATCGATGATCGATCCGGCGCGCGCGGCGATGTCGCTCGGCACGCTGTCCTTGATCACCGACGCCATGCAGCGCAGGCTTCGCGTCAGGTCATCCTCACCCATGTCGCGGGCAAGGAACGCGGCCTTGCTCCATGCGGCGTTGCTGGTGAACAGACGTGGTTCGCCGGAAGCGATCGCCTCGGCAAGGTGCGCGAGGCGAGCCTGCATCTCGTTGCGCCACAGCCGTCGACCCTCCGCGCCGTAGCGCGCCTCCATCGAGGCGTCCTCGGTGAACATGCGGTCCACGGTCCACTCCGTCACGGCACGCGACACCGCTTCGAGCGCTTCGGCGGCCTGCAGATCAGCGTGCTTCATGGGGCGGACTTCGCCGCATGCACCCGCGCGGATTCATGCGGGGAAGTGCGGCACACCTGTTTCAAAATGCGATGAAAGCGCCCTTTTTGCGGCGGAATGTCGGCAGTTCAGCCCCGCAGTCGATGGCGCGCGGGCTCGTCCGTCAGGTCCGCGAGTCCCGCGTTTCCACGCCCCGTGAGCGCCGCATGCTTCTGCCGGTACTGATTCACGGTGGTCATCAACGTGGCGTGGCTCCAGGTGAGCGGGCTCACCGAGATCTGCGCGCCGGAGTACGGGTGGTACTGCTCGGCCAGCACGCCGCTCGCCGACGCGCGCCAGTTGGTCCATTCCAGATATTCCAGCGCCTCGCGCAGCTCCGACTCGTTGGTGGCCTTGGCGATCAGCCACTGCGCGTACCACAGCGTGCAGATCACCCACGGATTGCCGGGCACCTCGTGCAGCGCATGACGCTCCACCTGGTGATACGGGTCGCGCTCGTAGCGCGCGATGCCGCCGATGTCCGTCTTCACCCACAGGCGTTCGCGGATGGCCTGCATGTGGCTGGTCACGCGCGGGTCGTTGGGTTCCAGCGCGCCGAAGGCGAACAGCGCGTAGGCCGACGCATCCAGCGTGAAGTCGAGGCGATAGGAGCCATCCTCCTGGGGCAGCGCCATGCGCGCGAACAGCCGGCGCTCGGGATCCCACATGTGGCGCAGCATCGCGCCGCGCATGCGCTCGGCACCCTCGCCGAATTCCGCCGCGCGGTCCATGGCACCCATGTCGCTGGCGAAGTTGCTGGCGGCCTGCAGCGCGCCGATGGTGGCGCACACGGTGAACAGGTGCACGCCGCGACGCTCTTCCCACAGATCCCAGCTGGGCAGCGGCAATCCCGCGTGATCGCGGTAGCTCAGCATCCAGTTGGCGGTGTCCACCACCAGCGGGTTGTAGAGGTTCTTGATGAATTCCACGTCGCGGAAGGCCAGGAAGTGCTTGCGCAGCGCCCAGGTGACCAGCGCGGTCTCATCCTGCTGGATGGGCAGCCAGCGACCCTTCTCGGTGAGCCACGGATGCCATGTGCTGGCGAAGGTGCCGCTGGGGTTGTACTTGTGCAGGAAATACCCGTCGGGGTGGCGCACGCGCTGGCAGAAGGTGAAGAAGTTGCGGCTGAGTTCGCTCTGCCCAGCCAGCGTGAGCGCATGCGACACCAGCGCGCCGTCGCGCGGCCACATGTACGAATAGGTGTCGCCGGCGAAGTGCGTGATGTCGTAGTCGTTGGCGGCGATGATGGCGCCGCCGTTGTCGATCTGCGTGCGCACGATCAGCGAGCTGCGGCGGTGCAGTTCCGCAAGATGGTCGGGCAGCGGATCGTTCGCCACCGTCTCCTTGTGGCTCCACAGGCGCCAGTAGGCCTCGGTGCGATCCATCATGCGCTGCGGGGTCTTCAGGCGCACCTTGTCGTTCAGTTGTCGCACGGCTTCGTAGGTGTGTCCCGCGGCGATCCAGTACGTGCAGCTCTCGCTGCCGCC
>RFQW01000228.1 GCA_009924765.1 Planctomycetota bacterium
CTGACATCCTGGAAACTGCGATCGCCCATCGCGCTGGCGAGCCACTGACCGATCGCGACGCCAAGACCCATGAAGGGCAGTGCACAGACGTAGCTGGCCGCGCTCATCCACGCCAAACGCCACACGCTGCCGGGCATGCGCAGGCCGGTGGCATCGCGCAGATCGCGCCACGACACGCCTCGCCACAACGGCCACGCCAGCGCGCCCAGACTCGCGAAGGTGAGCGTGATCGACAGCCACACCCCGCCTGCGGTGGGCGTGCCGTCGCCCAGATGCCCAGCCAGCGTCCGCAGCAGCATGAACAGCAGCATCCAGAGGATGAAGGTTTCGCCCAGCACCCGCTGCAGGCCAAGCACCGTGAGTGCATTGGGCATGGGCTGCATCGCGCTGCGCACCTTTCCGGTTGCCGCGAACACGCCAAGCGTGATCACCAGCGCGAGTCCCGTGAGCCCGGCGCCCAGGAACCACACGCCGGCAAGAATGATTCCATACAGCAGCCACGCCTGGTCCTCGTCGACGTGCTTCTGCGCCACCGGATCGCCATCCAGCTTCGCACGCGCAAGCGAGCCGAACCATCCCATGCGTTCCTGCACAAGCGTCCACTGCTCGGCGGTGAGCGTGCGGGTCGCCAGCTGACCTCCTTCCGGCCACGCCTGCACGATCGCGCGCACCGCCGCCACCAGCGTGGGCTCGGGTGCATCGCGCGTGGCATCGGCGGCCAGTTGCACCTGCGCCTCGGCCCGCTCGCGCTGACCGGTGTTGGCCAGCACGATGCCGGCAGCGAGATGCGCCATCGGTCGCGTGCCAAGGGGATTCTCCGCCTCCAGGGCCTGCGAGCCCAAGATCGAGGCCAAACGACCCTGCATCGTGGTGATCGAACTCAGTTCGGGGTGCTGCTCGGTGGTGGCCGATTCGGCAGCACGATCCCCCTCCTCCTTCATTGAAACGCCGATCCAACCCGCCGGCACCAGAACCAGCAACAGCCAGACAAGCCCGCTTCGAAGGGTGGAAGGCATGATTTCGGCAGGCTAACCGGGGTTTTGGCCCGCCGCCGCGCTTCGGAGCGCCCCTCGGCTCGCCCTCCCCAACCCCTTGACAGAAACGGCCATTTTCCTATCCTTCTCCGTTCTGCCCATCGGGCAACAGGAACACGAAACCATGCCTCGCCAGACCACTTTCATCAAGCCCGGTACGAAGTCCCTCACATGGCGCCATGTCGACGCAAGCGGCAAGGTGCTCGGTCGCCTCGCCACGCAGGTGGCCACCGTGCTGATGGGCAAGCACCGTCCCGACTACACGCCCAATGTCGACTGCGGCGAAGCCGTGGTGGTCACCAACGCCGCGCAGGTCGCGCTGACCGGTCGCAAGGCCGACCAGAAGACGCTTCGCAAGTTCTCCGGTCACCCGGGTGGACTTCGCGTGCGCACCTACCGCACGCTGATGGCCGAAGATCCGTGCACCATGGTCGAGGAAGCCATCATCCGCATGCTGCCCCGCGGACCGCTCGGCAGCACCATGCGTCGTCGCCTCAAGGTTTTCAAGGGTGCCGAGCACCCGCACAGCGCGCAGCAGCCCCAGACGCTCGACGTCTCCTCGCGCCGCACTCTCCGCTGAAATCACTGAACGAGCTCTTCACCCATGACCACCTTCAACGCACCCGTCACCGCTCCCGCCGCCCGTCCCCTGCGCGCCCAGCAGCCCGCCGACCGCTTCGGTTGGTGGTGGGCCATCGGCCGCCGCAAGACCAGCACCGCTCGCGTGCGCGTGAAGCCGGGCAAGGGCGAGTTCCTGGTGAATGAGCGTCCGTTCGAGGAGTTCTTCGTGATCGAGCGCGATCGCAAGAACATCCTGGCCGTGCTCGAGAAGACCGGCATGAAGGGCTCGCTCGACCTGCGCGTCACCTGCGCCGGCGGCGGCGTGACCGGCCAGGCCGGCGCCGTGCAGCTGGGCATCGCCCGCGCCGTCATGGCCTTCGATCCGAACCACGAGACCGTTCTGCGCGAGCAGGACCTGCTCACCCGCGACGCCCGCAAGGTGGAGCGCAAGAAGTACGGTCAGGCCGGCGCCCGTCGTCGCTTCCAGTTCAGCAAGCGCTGAACCGGATCGGATCGCGATTCAACGCGTTCGCGCGTGTGCTCGAAGCCTTCGGAAGGCCTGTGCTGTCGTCATCGCTGCCCGACGCGGGTCGATGCGAAGCTGCGTGGCAGCCTCCGCCGCCGTGCGTGGTGCATCGCCCTGCCATCCAAAGCGCAGCGTGAGCAGCTGCGCGCCCGGATCGTTGTCGGCCACAGCGGCCGTCGCCAGATCATCGCGCAGCGGCAGCACGGCGCACCACGGCACACTGCGCTCGCGCAGGCTTTCGGGCAACGACACCTCGGCATCGCGACCCGCGGTCCCTGGCCGCAGCCACGCCGCGCCCGCGAGCGATCGCTCCACCACTGCGCCAGCCAGCGCCGCCAGACGCGGTCGCTGAATCGACAACTCGCCTGCCATCGCCTCGTCCACCGCAGTTCCGGCCGCGTGCACCGCTGCCACGATCGCGCGCCGCAGCGCCGCCGGTGGAAGACCCTGCAACGGACCGCCTCGCATGGATTGCAGTCGACCCAGCGCACCCGGCAGCGCACGCTCGATCAAGGTCAGGCGCAGTCGCGCGGCCCATCGCAGCCGCGTTTCGACCGGATCCAGTCGCTCGCCCGGGTCGGATCCGCGCAGCGTGCCCACTTCCAGTGCGGCGTGCCACAGCAGGTAGCGAAGCGCCACCAATCGCTGCGCGTCGGCGGGCGTTGTGCGCTCGCCCTGCGCTGCCGGCGGAAAGCGCCGAAGAAAGGCGCGCGCCTCCACGGGCCACGGCTCCACCGCCAGGCCGCTTCGCACCGCACGCGGCGCAAGCAGCGTGTCGGCCGCATCGGCGCGCGTGAAGGTGGCCAGCGGCTGAACCCCAAGTCGCAGCGCGCGCAGTCGGTCGCGCCGTTCGCGTCGCACCAGTCGCAGCGTGGCCGCCTCGCTTCGAGCGATCGACTGCGCCACCGGCAGCAATTCGGTGCCGCGACGCCAGGCGCGCCAGGCGGCACGACGCGCGGAAGGCTGCACGGTTTCACGTCGACGCAGCGTGGGCACCACGCCCTTGCGCTCGGCCGCCGCGATCATGCGACGCGCCGAGGCCACCGACACGCCCGCCTTCTTCGCCACGCGTCGCGCCACCGCGTGCAGGGTCTCGCCGGCGCGCGCCTCGGTGGCAGCCACAGCCATCACGCTTGCCCGACGCACCGGATCGCGACGACGCGAGGCCACGCTGCCAAGCAGCCGCTCGCGGCACCACGACAGCGCGGTGCCCGACAGCGCGGTGCGAACTCCCGCAGGCGTGCGCACGCGCACCATGGCCAGCCCCTGACGACGCCATCGCTGCAGTGAACGCACGGTCACACCCAGATCGTTGGCGCCATGCACCAGCGTGACCGCGCCACCAGGAAGATCCGATGGCTGCAGCGGCGCCCGCTCCGAAAGCCGCAGCGCCAGGGCCGAGAGATCCATCGCCACCGCCTGCCCCACCAGCACCGGCGCACGCTCGGCATCGCGCGACTTCACGCCGGTGAGCCGCTCCACGATCCACGCTTCGCTCAACAGGCCGTCACGATCCACCTCGCGGGTGGCCGCTTCCGCCGCCTTCACGATGCGACGCACCGCCTCGGCGCCGGCGAATTCCAGCTGCCGCTCCAGTTGAACGATCGGCGTCAGTCGCAGGCGTGCCCGGGGCGGCATGGCGGCTCCAGCAAC
>RFQW01000229.1 GCA_009924765.1 Planctomycetota bacterium
CCGGCGGCGTTCGAAAGGTCGGACCACGTTGGGTAGCACGCAGGCTGGTTGTGGCAGGCTCCGGTCAATTGCTGCGTGGCCATGCCGAAGATGTCGCGATAGCCATGTGCGTACTCCAGTCCGTCGAAGGGAAGTGCCGTGGCCTGCACCCCATCCGGCACGAACCACTCCAGACGCGCCACGGGGCCGTTGGTGAACACGCCCCACGCTTCGCCGTTGCCGAACGGGCCCACGTCCTCGATGGGCCCCACGGTGCTGGCGTCATCGCCTGGTGCGTCCAGATAGATCTGTTCGCCCGCACCAAGATGCAGGCCGCGAAGATGCAGTCGCGTGTTCAGCGATCCGATCGCTTCCACCTCGCAGCGCCACACGCGACCACCTTCGACCTGCACCCACTGGCCATCGGCGATCGACAGGTCGACGGGCACCTGCACACCGAATCGAAGTGGCGCAGGCTGTTCAAGCTGGTCGTCCTCCATCAATAGCGACACTTCGTCGACGGGTGGAAGCACGGTCACCGGCGCCGTGATGAACTCCAGTTGTATGCGTCGCGAGAAACTCAGCGCTTGTTCAGGTTGCGCGAGAGGTTGTCCGTGCACCCCGTGGCCGGGCACGCCGCGCGGGGTCACGCCGGCGAACGCCACACCTGCCGCGACGAATGAAGCGGTGCACCAGGCGAGCAGATGCTGGCGGGGTGGATGGGGCATGTCTGGGCGCAGTCTCTTGGCCCGAGAACAGTACGACGCAGGCAGGCAAATCCAAGCCGGAATTGGGTGGTTTTTGACCTTGAGGCGTGGTTGTGGAGCGGCTCGTCCGAAGCAGTATCCGAGAACCTGACTCGAGGGCTGAGAGGGGGGTGTTGCGCGGGTTGGGGCCGGTTTCAGAGCCTCCTGCCCGGGTGCCCTCCCAGACGGAACCGCTACCTTCGGCCACATGCACAGCGACCTGACCCAGAGCGGCACCCCCCGTGAGCAGTCGATGTTCCGCACCGTGTTTGCCGGCCTGTTCGGCAACCTGCTTGAGTGGTTCGACTACGCGGTGTTCGGGTTTCTGGTGGGGCCGATCGGCGCGGCGTTCTTCCCGGCTGACAACCCCTCGGTGCAGAACCTGAAGGCCTGGGGCCTGTTTGCGGTGGGGTTCTTCGCGCGTCCGATCGGCGGCATCGTGCTTGGTCGCATGGGTGACCGAAAGGGTCGCCGCTGGCTGCTCACGGTGTCGGTGGCGTTGATCGCCCTCAGCACGCTGGTGATCGGCTGCCTGCCCACGCACTCGCAGATTGGCTGGCTGGCGCCGGCCATTCTGGTGCTGTGCCGCCTGACGCAGGGTTTCTCCCTGGGAGGCGAGTTCACCGGCAGCATGGCCTACACCACCGAGCACGCCAAGCCGTTCATGCGCGGCTTGATCAGCAGCAGCACGGCCTTGGGCACCAGCCTGGGCTTTCTCACCGGTTCGGCGGCGGTGATGGTGCTGGATCAGGTGCTGTCCAAGGACCAGATCGCGGCCTGGGGCTGGCGACTGCCGTTCCTGTTCAGCGTGGTCATGGCCATGTTTGGGTGGTGGCTGCGCCGCTCGCTGCACGAAAGCGAGGCAGGCGAGAAGGCCAAGGAGATCGCGACCCGACCCCCGGTGTTCGCCGCCATCGCCGCCGACTGGAAGCCCTCGCTGCAGCTGTTCGCCATCGTGGCCTTCTCGAACGCCCTCTACTACTACGTGTTCAACGCGGCGGTGATCTCGGCGAAGGCCGGTGATGCCACCAATGCGGCCAAGTTCCAGACCGCCAACACCATCGCCCTGATGTTCGTGGCGGTCAGCAAGGTGGTGGGCGGGTGGATGAGCGACCGCATGGGCCGCCGCGGAAGCGCCATCCTTTATACGGGGTGGGCGCTGGCGGTCATGGTGCCGGGCTGGCTGGCCATGACGCACCTGCCCATCGAACCCAGCGCCTTCCTGTCAGCGCAGCTGCTGATGGGCATTCCGGTGGCGATGGCCCTGGGCATGCAGGGGGCCATGCTGGTGGAGATGTTCCCGGTGGCCAACCGTGTGGTCAGCATGAGTTTCGCCTACAGCGTGGCCATGGCGCTTTCGGGCGGCATCATGCCGGGCCTGGACAGTTGGTTCAGCAACGAGCTGAAGATGCCGGGCCTGACCATGGCGTGGATCGGCGCGCTGGGCGTGCTGGCCGTGGTGGTGCTGGTCGGCATGAAGGACACCACCGGGCGCGACCTGAAGGCCTGAGGAGCGGGGCGCGCGAAAAATCTTGCGCGCCTTTCAAGGCTGGTTCGACGCGCGGTCGATGACAGTTTGCTTGCGGTCTGTTTCGCAGGCCACCGTCCAATTCGCACTTCCGCACACAGCGTCGGGCCCCGTGGCTCCGACGCCTGGAGACCGTCATGTCTGATGCATCCACATCGGGCCGGCTCCGCTGGTTCGCGTCCAGCGGGTTCGGCATGTTCACGCTCGGCGTGGCCATCGCGCTGGGGTTCGCCTACGCCGCGCAGTCGGTGTCGCGCGCCATGATCACCATGCGCACGGCCAGCACCATCAAGGTGAAGGGCACGGCCAGCATCGACGTGGATGCGGATCAGGGCGCATGGCAGGCCACGCTGACCGCGCGCGGCGCCACGTTGCCAGAGGCCTACGGCAAGCTCACCAGCAGCCTGCAGCGACTGCAGAAATTCATCGCCGACAGCGGCTTCAAGCCCGAGGAGGTCACGCCCAACGCCGTCGAGACGCAGATGGTGTACGCGAAGGACCTGAAGGGCAACCAGCTTTCGCGCGTGGAGTCGTATGTGCTCACGCAGGCCGTGTGGGTGAGCAGCCCGAAGGTGCAGGAGGTGAAGAAACTCTCCGAGCAGGCCACCGAGCTGATCAAGGAAGGCATCGAGATCCGGTCAGGCGGGCCGCAGTTCATGCTGTCGAAGCCCGACGCGGTGAAGGCCAATCTGCTGGCCGAAGCCACCAAGAACGCCTTCGAGCGCGCCAACACGCTGGCCAAGGGCAGCGGTGCCACGGTGGGCGCGTTGCAGAGCGCGTCGCAGGGCCTGATCCAGATCCTGCCGCGCGGCATGGTGGACAACTCGGAGTATCCGCGCGATTACGACATCACCACCATCGCCAAGACCATGCGCGCGGTGGTGAGCCTGGAGTACGCGGTGGAGCGATGAGCGCGGCCGACACCCACGCATCGCTTCAACGGACTTCCTGAGGGGAGCGCGGTTCCGGCGGCTGTCGGAGGTCGTCGGAACCGCTACCTTCCCCCTCATGGCAAAGGCCTACACGCCCGGTCTGAAGGTTTCGGCGCACAGCGTGCTGCGCGTGCGTCGCGCGCTGCCGACCCAGGGTGAGGTGCGTGTGGCGCTTGGCGATCGCGTGCAGGGCGGCACGGTGGTGGCGCAGACCTTCCTGGAAGGCGACGTGACGCCGCTGAAGGTGGCCAACCTGCTGGCGTGCCAGCCGCGCGACCTGCCCGCACTGATGCTGAAGAAGGTGGGCGAGGCGATCGCGAAGGACGAACCCATCGCGCGCAGCAAGGGCGTGTTCGGCATGATGAAGACCGAGGTGAAGAGCACCGCCACGGGCACGGTGGAAAGCATCAGTGATTCGAGCGGTCTGGTGCTGATCCGCGGCGCGCAGCAGCCGGTGCAGGTGCTGGCGCATGTGCCGGGTCGCGTGGTGGAGGTGCTGCCCGCCGAGGGCGCCGTGATCGAAGCCGACGCCGCGCTGGTGCAGGGCATCTTCGGCGTGGGTGG
>RFQW01000230.1 GCA_009924765.1 Planctomycetota bacterium
CGCCGCGGCCCGGGCACGAAGCACCGACTCCTCGAGCAAGGCCAGTGCGTCTCGGCGATAGATCAGTCGCGCCACATCCTGCGCGTTGCAGCCGTTGGCCACGGCCGCGGCGCGCACGGTGGCGGGGGTGGGCACGTTGCAGGGTTGCCACACCTGCGCGTCGGTGTTCTCCGAGAAGCGCGTTCCCAGGGCGTCCAGTCGATCCGCGAGCAGGCGCAGCGACGCATCGATGGGTTCGGTGGCGCCGATCGGCAGTGGGTGATCATGAAAGCGTCCGGTCGCGAAGCTGCGTGCAAGCAGCAGCACGCGCTGCTGTTCGGCCAGCATCTGCAGCACGGGTGCAAAGGTGTCGCTGCGCATGCGCGCCTCGAAGGCGTATTGCTCGCGCAGATCGCATGTGCTGGCCAGATTCGCGGTGGCGCGACGATTGCGCTCGCGGAATTCCCGCAGCGCCGCGTCGTCGAAGGGAAGCATCTGCGCGCGCCGCAGCAGTTCCGCGATCTGGTGCCAGCCGCTGGCGATGGATGCCATGGTGGCCACGCGCGCCGTGGTGGTGGCGAACATCCAGATGGAGAACGTGACGCACAGGCCCGCCACGATCACGCTGAACACGCGTTCCACGGCGACCGAGAGCGAGTTCGCGGGCTGCTGATCGCTGGCGATCACGATGATCCACGCCGCGGCCATCATCAGACCCGCGTAGTTCGATCGCGGGCTTCCCACGAACACCCATGCCGACATGAAAGCCATCACGCCCATGATGCACAGGTAGGCGCCGAAGTCCTGCACGCCCGAGGCGAAGATGATCAGCGCCACCGCCGCCATGGCGCCACCGATCACCGTGCCGAGCAGACGCAGCAGGCCGCGCCGACCCGATCCGCCCACCGTGGATTGCAGCACGAACACCGCGCCGATGGCGGCGGGTCCGGTGCCGCCGGGCAGGAACAGCGCACTCAGCACCAGCGCGAGCGCCATGCCGAACACCGCCGCGCTGGCGCTGGTGGCGGCAGCGGCGTCGTACTGTGAAAGCGCGGCCAGAATCGTCGGCGCCTTGCCAAGCGGGCTTGCCGGTGGGAAGCCCAGCGGAAGCGCCAGTGCAGCCGATGCGGCGCCTGCGGGCAGCGGTCGATCGGTGAGCGCGTCGCGCAGCGTGCCGCCACTGCGACGCGCATAGCCCGCCAACGAAAGCGTGATCTCGTCCGCCGTGGTGCCTGCATGCTCGATGATCTGGTCGCCCGCGCGGATCAGCGCTTCGGTGTCCCCGATCAGCGCCTCCAGTGCGGGCACGTGATCACCATCACGAGCCCAGTGCCGCTCGAAGGAGAGCCCGCGCACCCGCATGAAGAAATCGCTCAGGCGCTCCGCCATCTCGATGGCCGCCGCGCGCGCCGAGTCGCTGGTGCGTGCCTGTCGCGCCAGCGCCGCCAGATGCACCGCCGCCGAATCGCTCAGCGATGCCAGACGCGTGAGCGGCACCAGCTCCGGGAATCCGCTGTTCGGCACCGCATAGGTGGCGATCGCTTCGCTCAGCACCGCGATGTGCGCCAGGACCGATGGCGACATCACGTCTTCCAGCGCCTCCAGGCGCGCTGTGCCCTGCGTGTCCGTGCGAAGCGCATCGGCGATGGCACGCAGACGCGCCGCGGATTCCTGCAGCAAGCCATTCACCGCGTAGCGCGCGCGCACCGACTCCGCTCCGGGAAACACCAGCAACGCCGCCGCGTACGAGATCGCCACGCCACTCGACACGCCAAGCACCGACAGTGCCGCCATGCGATCGAATCCGGCCGGATCGTTCAGCGGCACCGAGAACAGCGGCGCGAAGGTCCAGATCGCCACGCGCAGGCCCGACGCGCCAACGGGCAGCAGTCGCACCAGATAGAGCACCATCCAGATGCCCGCGAGAATGCCCACGAACAGCAGCATGGGCGCCTGCGGAAAGGTTGCGACCAGCATGATCGAGAACAGGCCACACGCCGCGCTGGTACCGAAACGCTTGAACAGCAGAGAGGGCGAATGCACGGTGCCGGGCGTGCTTTCGGTCATGGCTGCAACCGCGCACATCACGAAGGACGATTCACCCACGAGTGCGGTCAGGGCGATGCCCACGATCATCGCGACGGTGGCTCGCAGCGTGGACTTCCACCGCCCCGGTGTGGGTGTCAGTTCCGCGAAGAACACCTGCCACCAGGTGCCGGCATGCATGATGCGCTCGGCGCCCGGCGCGATGATGGTGGGAATGGATGACGCCACGCGTCCATCATGCCATACGCGGCGTTCGCGCATGCAGGGGCTTCGCGCGCGAAGGTCTGTGATCAGCGCTGCGGTCGGCGGCCGTTGCGTCCGCGGGGTGATGTGGCCTGCTCGGGCTGGTTTGCTTCAGCCTCGATCTGCGCGCGCGCCGACGCCGGCACCTCGTACAGCGTGAACCACTCGCCGTCCTTCACCACCGTGGCGCCATCCGGTACGCGCGTCATGGGCCCGCCCATGCCGGGAGGGCCGCCGAAGCCGCGCGGCGGTGGGGGGCGGTCATCAGGGGGCACATCCATCTGTGGCGGCATCTCGCCATCCGGTGGACCGCGCATCTCGCGCATGCCGCCGCCGCGCTTCTGCACCAGCACATACAGGCGCTTGTAGCGATCGAAGTCCGTCGCCTTCAGTCGCTCCAGTCGTGCATCGCAGTCCAGTCCAAAGGCTGCCCAGAACTCCACGCCATGTCGCGCCGCCACCACGATGGGGCCGCCGGTGTTCACCTCGTCGCGCCACCCACGAAGTTCGGCCAGGCCGCCGGCTGAAACCAGCTGCATGCCCATCGGCCCGCGGCCCGCGATGGCGCCGCTTGCAATCGATGCCGCGAACACCATGCCGCACAGCGTGAGCGAGATGGCTGCGCGCCATCCGCGCGCGACTGAAACGGCAGCGCCCCGCATCGACAGCAGATACGCGAGCACCAGCGCCAGCGGTACCGGCGCCATGATCGACAGACGCATGCCGTAGTCCGGGTTCAGCAGTGGAAGGGTGAGGAACGCGGCGGTCAGCGTGAGTCCGATCGCCAGTGCAGCGGAAGGGTGAGGAACGCGGCGGTCAGCGTGAGTCCGATCGCCAGTGCAGCATCGGCCCGCCTGGTGCGTGCGTCGCCACTGTCCACGCGTGACTGCCGCGTGGCCCATCGCAGCGCAAAGCCCACCACAATCAGCCCAGCAAACCACGCGATCGTGCCCAGATGCGCGAGGCCCGGCGGACCACCGCGCCCGCGCATGCCACCTGGCCCACCCATGCCACCCGGTCCACCCATGCCACCCGGCATTGGCGGCATCGTGCCCATGCCGCCGCCCGGCCCACCGCTGCCGAACAGCTTCATCGGCGCCTGCATCAGCGCGTTGGCCTTGGTTGGAGCCAGCAGCCACACCGCGCCAAGCATCAGCACGCCAAGCACCAGTAACGCCACGGTTGCGCGCACCAGCTGCGCACGCGACACCCCGCCGCGCACGGCCCACGCCACCATCGTCAACACCACACCCAACGTGGCCGCGCCAAAGGTGCCCGCGTGCGAGAGCGCGGTCAGCGCCAGCAGTGCCAGCGTCACGGCGCCTCGTCGAAGTGTCTCGCTGCGTGTGGTCGATGCAAGCGCCCGCGCCGCAGCCACCCACGCCGCGGCCATGAACACCATCGCCAGCGACTGCTTCTCGAAATCGCCCGTCATGCGCAGGATGGGTGCGCTGAGCGTGGC
>RFQW01000024.1 GCA_009924765.1 Planctomycetota bacterium
GAACGGCGGCGGCGGCCACTTCCATGGGATCGAATTCGGCGGCCAGCGTCTCCACCACCACGCGGAAGCCATCCAGCTCGCCGGCCAGCAGCAGTTCGCGGATGGCGCCCTTGGTCATGTCCAGTCGGCGCGCCTTCACGTCGAGCGGCGTGGGCACGGTGCTGATGTCGATCTTCTGCTTGGTGAGCGACTCGATGTTGCGAAGCAGGCGGTGTTCGCGCGGCGAGGCCAGCGTGATGGCCACGCCCTCGCGGCCAGCGCGACCCGTGCGACCGATGCGATGCACATAGCTCTCGGGCGAGGCAGGTACATCGAAGTTGACCACATGCGTGAGGTGATCGATGTCGATGCCGCGCGCCGCCACATCGGTGGCCACCAGCAGATCCACCATGGCGCCGCGCGCCTTCTTCATCACGCGATCGCGCTCGGCCTGCGACATGCCGCCGTGCAGCGCCTCCACGCGATAGCCGCGACCCACCAGCCGGTCGGCCAGCTCGTCCACGTCCAGACGCGTGCGGCAGAAGATGAGCGCCAGCGTGGGTGATTCCAGATCCAGCACGCGACCCAGCGCGGCGATCTTGTGCGCGCGCGGCACGATGTAGGCGGTCTGGCGCACCTTGGGCACGCTGCCCTTGGTGCCCTTGTCGCGCGGAATCAGGATGCGCGTGGGATTCTTCAGGTGGCGCTCGGCGATGCCGGCGATGCGCGGCGGCAGCGTGGCGCTGAACAGCGCGGTCTGGCGCGTTTCGGGCGCGGCCTCCAGGATCAGTTCCAGATCCTCGGCGAAGCCCATGTCGAGCATCTCGTCGGCCTCGTCCAGCACCACCATCTGCAGTGCGCCAAGGTCCAGTGTTTCGCGGCGCAGATGATCCAGCGCGCGGCCGGGCGTGGCCACCACCACATGCGCGCCACGCTTCAGCGCGATCACCTGTCGGCGGAAATCCTGGCCGCCATAGATGGGCACCACCGATGTGTGCATGCCCTTGCTGTACTTGTGCAGCGCTTCCGAAACCTGCACGGCCAGCTCGCGCGTGGGCACCAGGATCAGCGCCAGCGGCTTCATGGGCTCGGTCTTCAGGCGACCGATGCGCTGCAGCAACGGCAGCGCGAAGGCCGCGGTCTTGCCGGTGCCTGTGGCGGCCTGACCAAGCAGGTCCTTGCCCTCGATCAGCGGCGCGATGGCCGCCTTCTGGATGGGGGTGGGTTCCTCGTAGCCCAGCGTGGCGAGTTCCGTGAGCAGTTCCTGGCCAAGTCCGAGCGCTGCGAAGGTGTCCTGCATCGTGAAAGGGTAGCGCGTTTGCGAAACAGCACGGCGGTGCACACACCCGACGACCTAGCATGCATGGCGCATGGGCCGATCCGCGACCGATCCGGTGCCGCGCATGCCATGCACAACAGGAGCAAACGATGCCGCAGCCGATGCTGATACTCGTCACCGGGGCCACGGGCTACGTGGGCGGACGTCTTGTTCCACGGCTGCTTGCGGCAGGTCATCGCGTGCGCTGCCTGGTGCGCGATCCGGATCGGCTGGAAGGTCGCTCGTGGCTGCCGCAGGTGGAGGTTGTGCAGGGCGACATGCTGCAGCCCGAAACACTGGCGGCGGCGATGCGCGATGTGCAGGTGGTGTACTACCTCGTGCACAGCCTGGGAGGTGGCGGCGACTTCTCCACACGCGACGTGCAGGCGGCGGACAACTGCGCGCGCGCGGCCCAGGCCGCCGGTGTGCAGCGCATCATCTATCTGGGCGGACTCGGTGATGCGCGGACCGGTCTCTCCCCCCACCTGGCATCGCGCCAGCAGACCGGCGAGGTGCTGCGCCGCGCTCGCGTGCCGGTGACCGAATTCCGTGCCGCGGTGATCGTGGGTTCAGGCAGCCTGAGTTTCGAGATGATCCGCTACCTGACCGAGCGCGTGCCGGTGATGATCTGTCCCCGATGGGTGCGCACGCGCACGCAACCCATCGCCATCCGGAACGTGCTGGACTATCTGGTGGCGGCGCTCGATTGCCCAGCCAGCGTGGGTCGCATCCTGGAGATCGGCGGTCGCGACGTGATGACCTACGCCGACATGATGCGCACCTACGCACGAATGCGTGGCCTGAAGCGCGCGAGCATCACGGTGCCCGTGCTCACGCCGCGGCTTTCGTCGTACTGGGTTCATCTGGTCACACCCATCCCCGCCAACATCGCGCAGCCGCTCATCAAGGGTCTTGGCAATGAGGTGGTGGTGCGCGACGCATCCGCCCTGTCGCTGTTTCCCGACATCAAGCCGATGGACTACGAAAGTGCCGTGAAACTTGCGCTGGCGAAGATGGATGCGCACGGCGTGGAGACATCGTGGGCCGATGCGCTGGTGTCCAGCGAGGGCGCGCGCGTGCCGGTGAAGCTGGTGAGCACGCAGGGCATGCACCTCGAGCGACGGCAGATCTCGACGGACGCTTCCACCGATGCGGTGTATCGAAGTTTCGCGTCGCTGGGTGGCAAGCGCGGCTGGCTGGCCATGGACTGGGCGTGGCAGTTGCGCGGCATGATGGACCGCCTGTGCGGCGGCGTGGGCATGCGACGCGGGCGGCGCGACCCGGTGGACCTGCGCGTGGGCGACGCGCTTGATTTCTGGCGCGTGGAGTGCGTGGAGCCAGGACACATGATCCGCCTGCGCGCCGAGATGAAGGTGCCCGGACGCGCATGGCTGCAGTTCGAGACGCATCGCGACACCGATGGCCGCGCGCTGCTGACGCAGACCGCGATCTTCGAACCCAAGGGTCTGGCGGGCCTGCTGTACTGGTACCTGCTGTATCCGATCCACGCGGTCATCTTCAGCGGCATGGTGCGCAAGGTGGCGGCCCAGGCGCGGTGAGCCCCATGCGCCCACGCGAGGCGCATGCAATACTGCCGCGGTGACCGCCGCACCCGACGCCCAGCGCTCCATCGTGCGCACCGCTGCCATCAGCGCGCTTGGTGGCGTGTTCGAGTTCTACGACTTCGTCATCTTCGCGGTGTTCGCGCCGCAGATCGGGCGCGCGTTCTTTCCCCCGGAAGCGGGCGAAAGCAGCCGCACGCTGCAGGCCTTCGCGGTGTTCGCGGTCGGGTATCTGGCGCGCCCGGTTGGCGGCATGCTGTGGGCGCATGTGGGTGATCGTCGCGGCCGCGCCTACGTGTTCTCGCACACGGTGCTGGGCATGGCCGCATGCACGCTGATGATCGCGTTGCTGCCGGGCTACGCCACGCTTGGTGTGGCGGCACCGGTGCTGCTGGTGGGCCTTCGACTGCTGCAGGGCATGGCGCTGGGCGGCGAGATTCCCGCATCGCTGTGCTGGCTGAGCGAGCACGCGGGGCCGCGGCGTGTGGCGCTGGTGACGGCGTTGCTGATGGCAGGCGTGAACTCCGGGCTGCTGCTTGGTCAGGGCGTGGCGGTGACGCTGGAGGCGATCTTCGGCAGCGAGCACGCCATGAACTGGGCGTGGCGACTGGCGTTCGTGTTCGGCAGCAGTGTGGGCGTGATCGCGTACTTCGTGCGCCGACACGTGGGCGAGACGCGGCAGTTTCTGGAGATGCACGAGGGCGGAACGGTCGAACGGCTGCCCCTGCGAACCCTGCTGCGCACGCAACCACGCGCGCTGCTGTCGGGCTTCCTGATGTGCAGCATGCACGCCTGGGTGGTGCCGTCGCTGTACCTCACGCTGCCCAGCTTTCTGGTGCAGTGCCACCGCATGGACCTGCATCACGCCGAGCGCGTGGCGCTGGTGTCGTCGTGCATCGGATCGGTGGTGTACGTGTGCAGTGGATGGCTGGCCGATCGCGTGGGTGCGCGGCGTGTGTGCGTGACGGCGTTGCTGGTGGTGGCGGTTGCGGCGCTGCCCGCCTACGCCATGACCACCGCCGACACCACTTGGCCCATCGTGGCGCTGGGTGCAGCGGCCGGCGCATTTGTGGGCGCGTATCTCAGCCTTCTGCCCGGCCTGTTTCCCGCTTCGGTGCGTGTGTCGGGATTGGCCACCAGCTACGACGGCGCGGCCGCCATCATCGGCGGTTCAGGGCCCTACCTCATGCTGTGGATGGCGCAGCATCACGGGCCACAGGGCGTGGCATGGTTGATGGTGGCGTTCTCGGCGGCGGCGCTGACGGGCCTGGCTACCAGTGCACGTCGCTGTCTTCATCCGTGATGCCGTAGAAGCCCTGCCCCTCGCGACGCAGCTTGCCGGCATCGGCCAGCGCCTCCCACACATGAATGGGAAACTCGCGCGGCGGCACCATGGAGCGGATGCGCGGTCGCTGACCGCCGCTCATGGGGCCCACACCAAGCTTGCTGTCGGCATCCAGCTGCGCAAACTTCAGGCGGCGACGGAACACGCGCAGCGCCTCCTGCATCACGGCGGCGTCCACTTCGACGCGCTTGGGCGCTTCCATCTGTGGGGCCACCGGCGGTTCGCCGCGCAGCACCGCGATGGTGTTGCGAAGCCCACCCACATCGCGCGAGGCGACCAACCTCATGATGGCTGTCGGATCCACCTTGGCCTTCAGCAGCAACTTGTGCATGGCGCCCCAGTGCGGGCCGGCCATGGCCGCATCGCTCGCCTCGATGGTGGCAAGCTTGTCGGCGAGTTCCTTCAGCAGTTGGTCGGGAAGCGTGGCCATGCGAGTCGCGCTGGAATCACTTCGCCGCAGGCGCTTCGGAGAACTTCTCTCCGATCACGTCGCGAAGCAGCTGCGGCGGATGATCGAGATCGGCCACCACCACGCCGAGCGTGGCGCAGGTGTCCTGACCCGACTCCGACCAGGCGAACTTCAGGAAGTCCAGCTGGAGCGGCGGCACCTCCGACTCGCTCGGAGCCAGCAGCACCAGATTCAGCGAACGCGTGAGCGGGTAGCTGCGATCGCGGATCGTGCGGAAATCGGGCGCCACGGCGGGCTTTCCAAGGCCTTCGCTGACCGGCACCATGCGCGCGCGCGGCTGGCGATTGGCGTAGCCCGAGATGCCCATGGCCGCCGGATACGCGCAGCAGGCGTTCACCACCGACGAGGGACCGGGCTCCTCGTTGCGCAAGATGGTCTGCAGCTGCTCGTCGGGCATGGCCCACTGCACGAAGTCCTGCATGGTTCCGTGGCTCATCGGAACCATGTACAGCGGCATGAACGCGTCGCCCAACGGCGACTTGGGGTCAAGATCGCTCCAGCGAAGGATGGGCTCCTTGGTGAGCGAGTGCGTGATGGCGAAGATGCCGTTCAGCTGATCGCGCGTGATGGCCGGCAATGGATTGTCGGCGTTCACGAAAATGCACACGCCATCCAGCGCGATCGGCACCTGGAACACCTTTCGGCCGGTGTTGGTCTCGAGATCCTTCACCTCATCTGGCGTGAGAGCGCGCGACACGGCCGCCATGTCGCAATCGCCAGCTCGCAGCGCGGCCAGACCCTTGCTGCTGCCACCCTGCTTCACCGACACCTTCACGCCGGGGTAGATCGATTCATAGGCAGTGGCCAGACTGTTCAGCAACTGGGCCATGGAACTGGCCCCCGTGATGCGCAGCGTGCCCTCGAATGGCGGCGTCTTGCTGAGGTAGGCGGGGAAGCGCTTCACCACATCGGACACTTCGATGTCGTAGGCATTCGGAAGCGAGACGGAGTTCAGGCCCGCACCGGGCGCCACGGGCGCGCTGGCGTTTGCCGCTGCCTTGTCGATCGCGTGCTGCACATCCTGCTGCATGCGCGCGTCAGCGCGTTCCTTGGCGTTGGGCTTGGGCGGGCCGGCCTGCTGGGCCATGCCGAGCGAGAGAAGCAGCAATGTTGCAAGGAGTGCGCGCATGGTTCAGGCCTTCTGCTTGCGGCGCCACAGATGGAACAGGAACAGGGCGGCGAGCACGCCAGCATGGCCAGGCGACCGATCAGGCCGGCCACCACCGCGTCGGTGGCGCCCTGCACCTCGCGGATGCGCATCTGGATCAGGTTCTCGATGGGCTGCAGCCGCTCGGCAAGCTGCTTCTTGTCGGTCACGTCCTGCACCGTGCCAAGCAGTTCGTTCGCCGACACCAGATTCTTGTGCAACTGCTCCAAAAGCGTGCCGTATTCCTGCAGATCGACGGGCTTGGACGGCGCGCCACCACTGGCCTTGGCGGCCTCGGCCTGCATGGCCTGCACGATGCGCAGCGACTCGTTCACGCGACCCACGGCCGTGCCCGATTCCTGCGCGACGCCCTGCACCGTGGTCATGAGCGGACCCACCTTGTCCAGCAGCGCACTGGTGGCCTGAATCGAGTCTCGGTACTGCGTGAGCAGTTCCTTGCCCATGTCGCCCTTCGACTCCAGGATGCCTGGCAGGTTGCCGGCGGTCTCGGCCACGCGATTCACGTTGCCAAGAAGCGTCTGCGTCTCGGGCATGATCAGGAAGTCGTAGGTGAGCGCCAGCACCTGCCAGTTGGCGAACAGCGGCAGGCGCTTGGCCCAGAAGAAGGAGCGCTGAATGGCCATGTTGGCCTGCGCCACCTGCTCCGTGGCGCGATCGAGCGGCTCCAGCAGTCCGCCGCCGCTCTTCACCTCGCTGATCAGATCGGCGCCGCGCTGCGCGGCCACGTCAGTGAAGCGGACATAGGCCACGAATTCCGTGCCGCCCGCGCGGTACCACCAGCTGGAGATCAGCAGGTCGAGTTCGTCGAGCTGGTCCTGCGTGAACACGCGCTCCGCGATGCTCCAGATGTCCTCGCGCGCCCGGCGCAGGTTCTGAACCAGGAACTGCGCGCGATCACCCCAGATGCGCTGCGAGCGACCCGAATCCACCCAGAAGTAGTTCTGCAGCGTCACTACCACCAGCTGGTCCACCAGCTGCGTCACCGTGTCGGGGCTGGTGGCGATGTCGTACATGCTGCTCACGCCGAGCAGGCGCAGGCCGTTCATCAATCGGCGCTGCTCCAGGCTTGGGTTGTCGCGCATCACGCGCTCGCTGGCCGACAGCATGAGCGTGTAGTAGCGGTCGGCGAAGGCGTTCGACAGCAGATCCAGCTGCTGCGCGGTGATGGTCTGGTCCTTCAGTTGGGCCTTCTCGGCAACCGTCTGTTTGCGCTGCCCGGAACTGCATCCCACCAGCGCGGCCACGGTGCAGCACAACGCCAGAAGGCGGCACAGGGTGGAGGGCAGTCGTCGGGAAGGCGACATGGACGGGAAGATTAGCGTGCCCCGGGATGATTCCGCGCCCGCGCTCAAGCCTTCCAGATGAACTCGATGGGGGCGTCGATCTCGGCGGACAGGCTTTTGTGCACCGGGCAGGTATGCGCGGCGTTTTCCAGCATGGCGCGCTGCGGATGGTCAGACGGCAGCGGCATGGTGACGCGGGTGACCAGCCGGGCGATGCGGCGCGGCGGGGTGGCGCTCATCTCCTTGGTGGTGACGGCGGACATGCCCTCCAGATTCAGGCCGTGCTTCTGGGCCGCGATGCCCATGATGGTGAGCACACAGGCGGGCAACGCCGTGGCCACCAGATCAGTGGGCGAGAAGGATTCACCCTTGCCGTGGTTGTCGGTGGGCGCGTCGGTGATCAGCGTGGTGCCGCTGGGGCCGTGCGTGGCCTTGCAGCGCAGGTTGCCTTCATAGTTGACGGTGATGGTGACCATGGCGTTGCTCCTGAGTGTGTGCGAGGGATGGACCTGCCTGCAGCGTATGCGCAGGCATGTGGTTCGTGGCGATTCGGTGCGCCCTCGCTAGCCTTTCAGCACGGTCATGCAGCAGCCATCCGACATGCGCGTCACTCGCATCCTGTGGGCAGCCGCCATCCTTCTGCTGGCGTTCGTGATGGCGTGGCCGGCGATCGGCGGCATGATCGCCGTGAACGACGACATCAAGTTCGTGCGCGTGCCCACGCATGGCGAACCGGTGGCGAAGCAGATCGCCGATGCCTGGCGCACCTCGCCCAGCTTCCGGCCCCTGGAGTTGATGGTGGCGGCGGGATGCGACGAACGCACGCTTGCGTGTCCGATCGCCATCGTGGTGCAGATGGCGGGCCTTGCCGTACTGGCATGGGGCGTGGTGGCACTGGCCCGCATCGTGATGCCGGGCCAACCATGGGTGGCGCCCATCGCGCTGATCTGGATCGCCATGTCGCCGGGCACCACCTGTGCGGCATGGCAGATCGACGCGGGTTCGCAGACGTGGTCGGCAGCGCTTGGCACCTGGGCATGCGTGCTGTGCTGGCGAAGTTTCGTGGCGGCGCGCGCGGGCCGCATCGCCTGGGGCACGCTGGCCATGCTCACGCTGGTGTTCGCGCTGGGCGTGAACATCAAGGAAACCTTCTATGGATGGAGCGCGGGCATCGGCGTGGTGGCCATCGCCGCCACCCTGTGGCTGTTCGTGCGCGATCGCGCCGCGGCGCTGCGCGCTGCGCCCACGCTGCTGCCCGTGGTGGCGCTGCCCATCGCGCACATGGCGGCACGCTGGCTCACCGGTGCCATGTCGCAGTCGGCCAATGCCAATCAGGACTCGCGCTATCAGATCGAGCTTGGCATGAATCTGGTCATCAACGCCGCGCAATCGGTTGCGGGCGCGATCGGAACCGGCCCCTTCTATCTGCTCGCCGACGAAAAGGCGCCGCTGGCGCTGCGCGCGCTGCCTGCGCTGGCGGGCCTGGTGGAACTGTGCCTGCTTGCGGCAGCGATCGAGTTTGCGGTGCTCCGACCCGCGCGCGAGAAGCGCCTGCACTGGATGCCCGTCGCGCTCATGTGCGTGGCGGGCATGATTTCGCTCAGCGTCACCTTTCCCATGGGATCGGTGAGCGAGCTGTACGGCTTTGGTGCCAACGTGATGATTGCGCTGTTGGTGGGCGTGGCGCTGACGGCACTGTGGCGCGCAGCGGAAATCGAGGATCGTGGCCTCACGCGCACGATTGCCATGGTGGGCGGCGCCACGGCGCTGATGGTGGGCCTGTACGGCCTGGCCGGTCGCGCGCATCACTTCGGCAACATCTGGCTGTGCACCCGCACCGCCAACGAACAGATCGTGGCATTCATGGACACGCGGCCCGCGGCCCCCAAGTACGGCGACGCCCCCATGAGCACCATCTATTTCCCGGCCTCGTGCAGGCCTGAGCGCAGCTACGGCGCCTACATCATGCCGGTGGCGCAGGCCGTCGACATTCTCAACACCGTCGACTGGATGAAGCGACTGCATCCACGGCACCCCACCACCTTCTCGCTGGACACCGATGCGCCAAACCATGGGCCGTATGACATGGTGGTGGGTTGCGATGCCATGCCGCGCGATGGGCACTGGTGACCGCACAGACGGAATCCACGCAACGCGCCTGCACCGAAATTCGCATGCACGGGTTCCATCCGGGAGGCACGGCAGGTAGCCTTCCCATGCCTGCATTTCGCCGCATTTGCCGCGAGGAATGGATGATCGCATGACCGCTCCACTGCCCGCCAATCGCTCCGAGACGGCCTTCGAGGACTTCAAGCTTCCCTTGATGCGCGATGGAGCGGTGGCCGAAGCGAACCGCTGCCTGTTCTGCAGCGACGCGCCGTGCATCAACGCCTGCCCCACGCACATCGACATTCCGCAGTTCATCCGCAAGATCGCCACGGACAACGTGCACGGTTCGGCAAAGACCATCTTCGAGTCGAACATTCTTGGCATGAGCTGCGCGCGCGTGTGCCCGGTGGAAACGCTGTGCGTTGGTGCGTGCGTGTACAACGATCTGGAGCAGCCACCCATCGCCATCGGCAAGCTGCAGCGCTACGCCACCGATCGCGCCTACGCCGAAGGCTGGCGCTTCTTCGAGGCCGGCCCCAGCACCGGCAAGCGCGTGGCGCTGATCGGCGCGGGCCCCGCAAGCCTGGCAGCCGCGCACGAACTGCGGCGTCACGGCCATGCCTGCACCATCTTCGAGAAGCGCGCCACCGTGGGCGGCCTGAACACCAGCGGCGTGGCCCCCTACAAGATGAAGGCCGATCGCGGCATGAGCGAGGTGGACTGGGTGCTGGCCATCGGTGGCATCGAGGTGAAGACCGGCGTGGATGTGGGTGGCGCCGTGTCGCTTGCATCGCTGGAACGCGACTTTGACGCGGTGTTCGTGGGCGTGGGCCTGGGCACCGACAGCGCGCTTGGCGTGCCTGGCGAAAATCTGCCGGGCGTGCATGGTGCGGTGGCATGGATCGAGGCGATGAAGCTTGGCGCGGTGGACATGCGCAGCGTGAAGCACGCCGTGGTGATCGGCGGCGGCAACACCGCCATCGATGCGGTGCGCGAAGTGCGTGGCCTGGGCGTGCCCAGCGTGACCATGCTGTATCGCGGCACGCGCGAAGGCATGAGCGGCTACGCGCACGAGTGGAGCGCCGCCATCGACGAGGGCGTGCTGGCCGAATGGCAGGCCGTGGCCACCGCCATCGAGGGCAGCGGTCGCGTGCAACGCGTGCACTGCGTGCGCGTGGATGCGGCCAAGAAGCCCATCGCAGGCAGCGACTTCGCCATGGATGCCGATCTGGTGCTGCTCGCGATCGGCCAGTCCAAGCTGGGCGCCATGCTGGGCTCACTTTCCGGCATCAACATCGACAAGGGCATCATCAAGGTGGATGCACACGGCTTCACCGGTCGCGCCAAGTGGTACGCAGGTGGCGACTGCACCAACGGTGGCAAGGAAGTGGTGAACGCCGCCGCCGAGGGCAAGGCCGCCGCCATCGCCATCCACGCCGCGCTCACGAAGGGAGCTTTGCATGCCTGACATCTCGACCAACACCGGCGGCATCCAGTCGCCCAATCCCTTCTGGCTTGCCAGCGCACCGCCGGCCAACAGCGGCCTGCAGATTCAGCGCGCCTTCGAGGCGGGCTGGGGCGGCGCGGTGTGGAAGACGCTTGGCACGCCCATCCAGAACGTGAGCAGCCGCTTCGGCGGTCACACCATCGGCGGCGTGCGCGGCGCGGGCTTCAACAACATCGAGCTGATCACCGA
>RFQW01000231.1 GCA_009924765.1 Planctomycetota bacterium
ACGCTGCGCGAAGATCGCAGCAGCCTGGACAGCCGTCTGCGCCTGCTGGACGAGATGGCGCAGCTTGGCGAAGGTCTGGACGAAGCCGTGAAGCGCGTGCTGGCCGATCGCGAGCGCCACCCCTGGCTGGTGGGCATGCTCGGCGACATGCTGGAGACCGACGCGGCCAACGCCGCGGCGATCGAAGCTGCACTTGGCGAGGAGCTGCAGACGCTGGTGGTTCGACGCACGGAAGATCTTGCGTCGGCCACCGACGCGGTGCGTGCGCTCGAGGGCCGCGTTCGTCTGGCCGCGCCCTCGGATGTGTCCGCTGCCCCGCTTGCGGACACCGACGAAGCCGCCTGCCTGCTGCATGCGGTGAAGTGCCCTGCCGACATCCTGCCGGTTGCCACGGCGCTGCTTGCTCGGTGCTATCGCGTTCCGGACCTCGCCACGGGCCTGCGCCTGGCGCAGTCCGATGCCTACCTCGGCTGCACGCTCGTGAGCGCATGCGGCGCGGTGATCGATGGCCCCGGCCGCGTGCGTGTGACCGGTGCGCGCACCGCCCGCGCGGGCGTGCTGACCCGCCGCGTGGAGCGTGGCGAACTGGAAGCCGCCGT
This sequence comes from Planctomycetota bacterium, assembly GCA_009924765.1. Lineage (GTDB taxonomy): Bacteria > Planctomycetota > Phycisphaerae > Phycisphaerales > SM1A02 > SYAC01. Next base: position 600 of record RFQW01000231.1, read on the forward strand.
GAGCGCGCTGAGCGTGGAGATTTCCATGGCCGAGGGCGAGCTGAGCGGCCTGAACGAGGCCGCAGCATCCGCCTCGCGATCCCAGCAGGAACTCGACGGCCAGATGCAGGTCTCGATGCGCCAGCGTCTGGAGAGCCAGTACCAGATCGAGCGTCAGGAGCAGCTGGCTGCACGCGTTCGTCACGACCTGGACGCCTGCGCCGCCGAGCGCACGGAATCCGAGCGACGCCTGCTTGAGCTGCACACCGAGCGCGAGGCGTGCGAGACCAAGGTGCACTCGCTCGACGGGCTGCTGAAGGAAGAGCGCCGCACGATGGAGACGGCGCAGACGGTGATCGATGCCGCCAAGGCGAAGCTGCAGCAGGCGACCGAGCAGCTCGCGGCCGCACGCACGCGCGCCAGCGAGGCCACCGCCACGCTGGACGGACGCCGCCGCGAGCGACGCCTGATCGAGACCGCGCTCGAGGCCATCGATCGTCAGCACAACGAGCTGAACACCGATCACGATCGACGCGCCGCACGCAGCGAGGAACTGGCTCGTCAGGCAGCCGATGCAGCACAGCAGCGCGATCTGGCCATCGCCGCCGAGGCACAGGCACTCGCCGACACGCAGGCCATCGCCGGCGAACTGGAGGCTGTGATCGAGGCCGCCACCAGGACCAACGAGCACCTGCGCGCGATCCGCGAGGAAGCCACCCGCGTGGAGCGCGACCACTCCGCCGTGGAGATCAGCCGCCGCGAGGCGGAAGTGCGCCGCGAGGGCCTTGAGGAGAGCACCTTCGAGGAGCTTGGACTGGATCTGCCTGCCGGCTACGCCGAGCATGTTGCGGCGCGAACGGACGGCGGCTTCGCGGCGCCGGATCGCGAGTCGGCCAGTGCCGAGGCGGAGCGCCTGCGCCTGGAGATTCGCTCGCTCGGCAACGTGAACATGGAGGCCATCGACGAGCTGTCGCAGCTCGAGGGCCGCAACGAGACGCTGGCGCGCGAGGTGGCCGACATCGACGCCGCACGCGTGAGCCTGACCGAACTCGTGGAGCGCCTCGACGACGTGAGCCGTCGCCGCTTCAAGGCCACCTTCGAGGCCGTGCGCGATCAGTTCGCCGGACAGGAAGGCATGTTCCGCCGACTCTTCGGCGGCGGCAGCGCGGACCTGTTCCTAGTGCCCATGGAGAACGGCGAGATCGACTGGCTTGAGAGTGGTGTGGAGATCCGCGCCAAGCCGCCCGGCAAGGAGCCGCGCGTGATCAGCCAGCTCTCGGGTGGCGAGAAGACCATGACGGCGGTCGCGCTGCTGATGGCGATCTTCCGCAGCAAGCCCAGCCCCTTCTGCATCCTGGACGAGGTGGACGCCGCCCTGGACGAGGCGAACGTGGAGCGCTTCACGCGCGCCATCGGCCCCTTCCTGGATCGCAGCCACTTCATCGTGATCACCCACCACAAGCGCACCATGCAGGCGTGTCACGAGCTGCATGGCGTCACCATGGCCGAGCGCGGCGTCAGCCGACGGGTCACCGTGCGCGTGGATCAGGTGGGCGCCGATGGGCGCATCCGCGAAGACGCTGCAGGAACGGCCTCCAAGGCCTGAGCCGCGGCCTGTTCCGTGTGGATGGCGCGAAAGTTGCCGCCTTTTTCTTGTGCCTCTTCGGCCAAGAGCTATGTTGCCGTGCCGCCCGGATGGCGGAGCTCCCCATGGGTCTCGGGGATGCGCGGAGGTCCATCGTGGGGGTCTCCGCGCGTCGCTCCTCTCCGGGCGGTTCTGTTTTTGCCGCAGCAGGTGCGTGCGCCTGGTTCGCTAGCATCGACGCGCATCCATGAGCGAGACCCTTTCGATCGACACGTTGGTGGTGGGTGGCGGCGTGGCCGGTCTGTTCACGCTCGATGCGCTCGTGCGCGCCGGACACGCGGCGCTGCTCGTGGAACGCGAGGCGCTTGGCCTTGGCCAGACCACCAGCAGCCAGGGCATCCTGCATGCGGGCGTGAAGTACGCCCTGGGCGGCGTGGCCGGCGACGACGCACAGGAAGCTGGAGCTGCAGCCGAAATGTGGCGCGGGATGATGTGCGGCGAGGGCGCGCCCGACCTGCGGAAGGTTCGCGTGCTGGCCCGCGAGGAGTTCATGTGGCGCACCGCGGGCCTGATGGGCGCCGCGGGCATGCTGGGCGCGCGCATGGCCCTGCGCACGCGTCCGGAAGTTGTCGGGGCAGCCGATCGCCCCGCGTGGCTTGCGGGCGTGCGCGGCGATGTGCTTCGCCTTGGCGAGACCGTGATCGATCCGCGCGACCTGCTGGCTCGGCTGGCCGACCTGCACGGCGGGCGTCTGGCGCGTGCCGAGGTGCAGTCGATCGCCGACGGCGAGGTGCAGGCACGAACGACCAGTGGCGTGCTTTCCATCCGCTGCCGTCAGGTGGTGCTGACCGCAGGCGAAGGCAATGAGGCGCTGCTGGCGATGGCTGGCCTGGCGGCAACCGAACCCATGCAGCGCCGGCCGCTGCGCCAGGCGATGGTGCGCGGCGCCCTGCCGATGGTGTTTGGCCACTGCATCGATGGTGCCAAGACGCGCGTGACGATCACCAGTGACACCTGCCCCGAGGGCGTGGTGTGGCATGTGGGTGGCGAACTGGCCGAGCAGGGAGCGCGACAGGACGAGGCGACATTCCTGCAGCGTGCCCGTGCCGAACTGGCGGCATGTCTGCCTGGCGCCGATCTTCGAGATGCGGAGTGGTCGAGTTACCCGGTGCAGCGCGCCGAGCCCCGAACGGCTGGTGGACGTCGACCCCCTTCCACGCATGTGCTTCGACACGGCGCGTGCGTGGCGGTGTGGCCGGTGAAGCTGGTGATGGCGCCGAGGGCTGCCGCACAGGTGGTGCAGGCGTGCGGTGCTGGATCTGGCCGTGAGGCGATCTGGCCTGCCCATGTGCCCGCGCCGCCGCTGGCGCCACGACCGTGGGAGACGGCTGCATGGAGCCGTTTCGAGTGAGCGCGCGACTGGCGATCGCAACCCGGAGTGCACCGCGCCTGGGTCGCGCGGTGACCGTGATCGGATGGGGTGCGTTCAAGATCGGCCGCAACGAGGGGGTGAAGTACCCCACCGGCTACGACCTGCCGAGCGATGAAGAGGCTGA
>RFQW01000232.1 GCA_009924765.1 Planctomycetota bacterium
GCCGAGGGAGCGGCCGACTGCTATCCGCGTCTGGGTCCCACCTGCGAATGGGACACGGCTGCCGCGCAGGCCGTTCTGGAGGCTGCGGGTGGCCATGTGCAGTCGCTGGATGGTGTGCGCCTTGGTTACGGCAAGAGCGATGTGCTGAATCCATCGTTTGTGGCGAGTGCGTGGCCGCTGCGCTTGAAGGGCGACGCCGCGTGATCGACGGTGCCTATGCGATCGCGGGTGCCTGCACGGGCCTGATCGTGGGGCTGACCGGCGTTGGCGGCGGCGCACTGATGACCCCGATCCTGCTGCTGATTTTCGGCATTTCGCCGCAGACCGCCGTGGCCACCGATCTGTGGTTTGCGGCCATCACCAAGATGGTGGCCATGCCCGTGCATCGGCGCGACGAAGGCGTGGACTGGCAGGTGGTTCGAAGGTTGTGGCTTGGCAGTCTGCCGGTTGCGCTTGCGGTGGTGGTGATGGTCGCATTCGGCAGCAGGGTGGGTCGGCTCGATTGGCTCACGCGCGCAGTTGGTGCGGTGGTGCTGGTCACCGCGCTGGGCCTGATGCTTGCACCCTGGCTTCGCTCGCTTGCGCGCACGCGTCGCATCGCGCAGCCCGAGCGCTTCAAGCGGCATCAGCCCGTGTGGACGGTGGCGGCGGGCGCGCTGCTGGGATTGCTGGTGGCGCTCACATCGGTGGGAGCGGGGGCGCTGGGCACGGTGCTGCTGCTCACGCTGTATCCGCTGCGCATGACGCCGCACAAGCTGGTGGCCACGGACATCGCGCACGCGATTCCACTGGCCTTGATCGCGGGCACGGGCTACCTGGTCGCGGGCATGGTGGATGGAAGCATGCTCATCAGCTTGCTCTGCGGCTCGGTGCCCGCGGTGTTGGTGGGCAGCCTGCTTGCGAAGCGCTTCTCCGCGCGATGGCTGCAGGTGGCCCTGGCGCTGGTGCTGCTGGCGGTGGCGGCCAAGACGCTGGCCTGAGCGCGGTGAGGGGTTTGGAAGTGCCCAAAGGGCTGTAAGAACGGCATTTTGAGCGTGATTTCACAATCACGACGAGATCTCCGTATTTGGTGGTGCAGGTCACCCAGCCCAGCGAGGGGTGGGGAAACCTGCCCGACGCGCGGCGCTCCCGACCCCGGGATGACGGACCGCGCGGCGGGTGGAACGGAGACCGCCATGCGCAACATCACGAAGCACTCTGCGGTTTGGATGACGGCTGCTGCGGCCACGGCTGCGGCACACGGAGGTTTGATCGGCGACGACGCCATCATCATCTCCAGCGTCAATGGATTCGTGCCGGCGATCTGGAACGAACCCACGAACGGATTTGGTGTGTCCGGTGGCGGCAAGCACCATGACGGTTCGGTCACGCTTCCATTCACCGGCTGGTCCGACTTCGGCCTGCTGGGCGATCAGCGCATCACCATCACCTGGAACTTCACCGCAGTGGAACCCGACCGGTACCTGTGGTGGACCATCACGCCCCGACAGGCGTCGAACCAGGTGTTGGCGGGCATGGGCTGGAATGCGCCGCAGTGGTCGAACATGGGGACCGCGCCGGTGGTGCCAGGCATGACCGGCCAGGCGGAGTTGCAGTTGGGATCGTCCGGTGCGGCGCAGTTCTACCGCTTGCAGTTCGGCGGTCTGTCGGCTGGTCTGGATGCGAGTGCGCAGGCGGGCGTGATGTTCGTGCCCTCGCCGGGTGCGGCCGCGCTGATCGCGCTTGCAGGGTTCACGGGGGTTCGGCGGCGGCGGTGACGGGTGCGTCGCGCGGTGCAGGGCTTCGGCCCGGCGATCCTTCGGGATGGCCAACACCAGCAGTGACGCGAAATGAAACACGACGGGACAGTGGAAGTGCAAGGGCGCCTGGAGAAACTCCAGGCGCCCTTCTCTTTGGCCGGCCAGTCGGACATGCGTGTGTGTCGACCGACCAACGTGGGACTGTCAGGGCAAGCGCATGCCTTCGTACACGGCATCCATCAGCGAGACGCCGGGGGTGGTGACGTCCTCGCTGGCTTCCCAGAACATCATGCCGCCGAGCGACTGCTGGTTCACGTAGGCCGCCTTCACGCGCATGGACTCGGCGTCGTCATAGGTGATGAAGCGCTTGGCGGTGGGTGAGTACAGGAAGGGCACCTGCGCCTGCGCGTTCCAGTGGCGCGTGTAGCCCGCGCCGCCGGCGAACACGCCGTTGCTGTAGGTGAGCACGCCGCTGCTGAGCAGGTTGTTGTATGAGCACGCCGCTGCTGAGCAGGTTGTTGTACGGGAACTCCGACTCGCCCAGACCCGGCGAGGTGGCCGCGGTGCCTGCCTGACCCAGACCGTTGCCGGATGCGCCGGGCTGCACGCTGTCCCAGCCGCGACCATAGAAGGGCACGCCCACCACCAGCTTGGACGCGGGCACGCCGCCCTGACCGGGGTTGCCCACCAGGTATCCCTGCACCGACGCGCTGACCGACCACTTGGCCGACGACGGATTCGGGTCCACGTTCGCCATGGGCGAGTTGAAGCCCGTGGTGCTGTCCCAGCCACCATGGAAGTCGTAGGACATGAGGTTGATCCAGTCGACCACATCGGAGATGGCCTTCGGGTTCAGGTTGGCGATGTTGCCGTCACCTGCGGGGGCAGCGATGCTGAGGTAGTAGGTGTGGCCGTCGATGGCGCTCTGCCGGTTCATCTCGGCGCGCAGCGCCTTCAGCAGCAGCACGTAGTTGGCGCTGTCGGTCGCTGCATCACCGATGCCCGACTGCTCCAGGCCGCCGCCGCCCGGATATTCCCAGTCGAGATCGATGCCGTCGAAGCCGTAGCGCACCATCACGTACACCGCGCTCTTGGCGAAGTCGGTGCGCTTCTGCGCATCGCGTGCGATCGAGAAGAACGGCGTGCTCAGCGTCCAGCCGCCGATCGAGATCATGGTTCGAAGCTTGCTGTGCGTGGCCTTCAGCTCGCGCAGCTGGGCGAAGTTGCTGCCCGCGTTGGAGGCGGGGGACATGGTGAGCGCCGACGCGGCGGTATCCGCGCGCGCATCGGCCCACTCGTCGAACAGCGCCACGCCTGCGGTGCACTGCGTGCCCGCCGGCTGCTGCAGATAGGTGGCGTAGTTGGCGTACTTCCAGCCGCGATAGCTGGACACGATGCGATCCCACGACGCGGGCATGGTGCGGTCCACCGGCACCAGGAAGGCGTAGTTCACCACGTTGATGCGATCGGCGCGCAGCTTGGTCACGGGGAAGTTCTTCTGATAGATGCCCCAGTTGGGGTAGTAGCCGACGATCTTGCGCTGCTCCACGGTGGGCATGCGCGCGTAGCTGTCGGTGTCGGTGCTGGTGGGGCAGGCGCCGTAGTTCAGCAGCAGCAGGGCCGTGTCGCCGTTGTCGGTGATGCCGCTGCCGTCCAGGTCGTAGGCGGAGGGTTCACCGAAGGAGAGCAGCAGCTCCGCCATGTCGCCCGAGTCCACGGTGCCGTCGCCGTTGCCGTCGCCGGCGCAGCTGGACACGCTCAGCGTCAGGGTTGCGGTTGCGGAACCGGCCGCGTTGGTGGCCTTGATCACCACGCTGGTGGTGGCGGCGGTGATGGGCGTGCCGCTGATGAGGCCGGTTGCGGTGTTCACGCCCAGCCCGCCGGGAAGCCCCGTGGCATCGAAGGATGTGGGAGTGCCCGATGCGGTGATCTGGTACGCGAAGGCGCTGTCGACGAAGGCAGTGGCGGTGGTCGCGC
>RFQW01000233.1 GCA_009924765.1 Planctomycetota bacterium
ACGCAGCTGGGCCGCATCGGTTTCCTGCGCCAGCTGCGCGGCCATCTGCTTGGCGCGTGCACGCATGGGCGCCGGCAGGGCGGCCAGTTCCGGATCCTCGGCGCTTGCCGCACCGGCCTTGCGCTTGAAGGTGGCCACGCTGCGGTTGTTCACGTCGAAGTAGGTCTTGGCCACGCGCTGGATGTCGGCGGCGGTCACGGCCTGCAGCTTCACGGGACTGTCGTTGATCTCGTGCCAGTCCATCAGCGCCTCGGCGTAGGCCAGGCCCACCAGCAGGCGGAAGTTCGCCTGCAGGCCGCGATAGCTGTCGGCGGCGACCTGGTTCTTCACCTTCTGCAGTTCACGGTCCTCGACGGGCGCGTCCTGCAGCTTCTTCAGTTCCTCGTACCAGGCCTGCTCCAGCTGCTCGGGGGTGGCGTCGCCCTTGGTCTCGGCCTCGAAGCTGAACAGACCCGCGTACTTGCGTGCGTCGCTCTGCGCGCGCGCGCTGCTGGCGATGCTGCGGCCCTCGATCATGGTCTTGTACAGACGACCCGTCTTGCCGTTCAGGATCTCGCCCATCATCTCGAGGGCGTAGCTGTCCTTGTGACCCGCGGGCACGGTGTGGTAGCGCACCTCCACCTGCGGCTGGAAATCGCCCTCGGCGTTCATGCGCATCTCGGCGCTCTGCTTCTGCTCCAGCGTGACCACCTGCGGCGGCATCTCCTTGCCCGGCTCCAGGCGACCGAAGTAGCGCTCGATCACGGCCTTCGCCTCGTCGGGCTTGAAGTCGCCCACCACCACGCCCACCAGATTGTTGGGGCGGTAGTAGGTGTTCCAGTACTTCATGGCCTCGTCCATGGTGTAGCTGTTCAGGTCGCTGGTCCAGCCGATCACGGGCCAGTTGTAGCCCGCGCTCACCCAGAACATGCTGTCGAACTGCTCCTGGAACTTGCCGGTGGGCGTGCTCTCGGTGCGCAGGCGGCGCTCCTCGTGCACCACGTCGCGCTCGCTGTAGAACTCGCGGAACACGCTGTCCATCAGGCGATCGCTCTCCATCCACGCCCACATCTCGAACTTGTTGCTGGGCACGTTGATGAAGTAGAAGGTGAGATCGTGGCTGGTGAAGGCGTTCATGCCGCTGCCACCGGCCTTGGTGTACACCTGGTCGAACTCGTCCTTCACGATGCTGCCCTCGGCGGCCTGGGCCAGCTCGATCTCGCCGATGCGCTTCTTCAGCGCGTCGCTCTTGGCGGCCGCGTCGGGCGCCTTCGGGTCGATGGCGGCCTGCTCCTTGCGAAGCTTGGCCAGCTCCTCACCCATGCCGCGACCCTGCTGCGCGTCCATCAGCGCCTTCAGCTGCGCGCGCAGGTCCTTCAGGGCGGGGGTGTCGTTGGCGGCGTTCCACGGATCGTCGATCTCGCCGCGGAAGTAGCGCATGTACTGGTCCTTCCACACCATGGCGTTGATCTTGTCGCGCAGCGCCTTCTGCTTGGCGCGGTAGTCGGCGTCCTTGGCGGCATCGCGGGTACCGATGGTGTTGGTGCCCTTGAACATCATGTGCTCGAAGAAGTGGCTGATGCCGGTGATGCCGGGGCGCTCGTTCACGCTGCCCACCTTGGCCAGCCAGCCGGCGGCGATCACGTTGGGCTGGTCGGTGCGGGGCACCAGCAGGAACTTCATGCCGTTGTCCAGGGTGAACTCCTGGGCGTCCACCTTCTGGGCGGATGCGGGCATGACGGCGAGCAGCAGGGCAACGAGTGCAAGGATCCGGTTCATGGGGGTCTCCGTGTCAGGTCCGAGAGCCCGGCACGGCGGCCGGGAATCGCTCGGGGAGACAGGTATACCCGCGAATGTCCATGCCGTTTCACCAATCCAACAGCCTCCTTTTTGGAGTTCGCGGCATCCGGGGTAGATTCGCTCCACATGCGACCCACCCGCCTCATCGCCCTTCTGGCGGTCGTTTGTGGTTTGACCGCCTCCGCCTCGGCCCAGATCCGGGTTGGCCACTGGAACATCTGTGCGTTCAAGGGCAACTCGGCCGCCATCATCCGGGTGCTGCAGGCCATGCACGCCGACAACAAGTCGGGGTGGGCGCAGCCGCTCGACATCATCACCTTCAATGAAGTGACCTCGAGCGCCAAGACCTCGCTGCAGTCGGCCATCAACGCCGCGGCGCCTGCCGGCGTCACCTACGCACTGGCCACCTACACCTCGGCCAGTGGCGAGGATTCGGCCAGTGGCGCGCAGGCGATGTTCTACAGGTCCGATCGCTTCACCGAAGTGACGGCGTTGCATCAGGACATCTTCACGGGTGCCAGTCGCTACGGCGATCGTTGGGCGCTGCAGCTGAACGGCTACACCGACGCCAAGAGCCGCGTCTACGTGTACGGCACGCACCTGAAGGCGAGCACGGGCTCCAGCAACGAGGCGCTGCGCACCACGGGCATGCAGGCGCTTCGCGCCAACGCCGACGCGCTGGGTGCTGGCGTGCCGGTGATCTTCACCGGTGACATGAACTTCTACAACAATTCGGAAGGCGGCTATCAGGCGATGATCGCGGCGGGTACGGCGCAGGCGATCGATCCCTACGGAACCGGCAACTGGACTGGCTCCAGCAATGCCATCAAGCACACGCAGGCCCCGGCCGTGAGTCCCACCGGCGGACTGGTCGGTGGCGGTCTGAACGATCGGTTCGATTTCATCGTGCCCAGCGCGGCGGCGGCAGACGGCAAAGGCATTGCCATGATCAGCAGCACCATGCGTGCGGTCGGCAACGATGGCGCGCACTACAACACCGACATCGGCGCGGGCAACAACACCTATTTCCCCACCGATGTGGCGCGATCCAACGCGCTGGCCGACGACCTGATGATCGCCAGCGACCACATTCCGCAGATCCTGGAATTCACGGTGCCGGCGAAGATGGCGGCGCAGTTCGCCGCCACGCTGCCCACGAAGGCCATTCGCGGCATCGCCTGTCCGCTCACGGTCAACATCCAGAACGCGGCGACCTACGCGAACAGCACCGGCGTGGATGCGCTGAGCTACGCGGTGGCGTGCACCGGCGGCATGATCGGCACCGCCAGTGGCACGGCGGCGCTGAATCCCGCCGTCTCGACCGCCAGTGTCAGTCTCAACACCTCTGCGACCGGCACCATCACGGGAAGCGTGAATGTGACCAGCTCCAGCGAGGCTGTGGAGGGTGCATCGATCTCGCTGCCGGTGTCGGTGCAGGTGATCCGTCCCAGCAATCCGTCGCTTGATCCCACGCTGGATCTCGACAGCGCGTCGTTGTCGCTCGACTGCGAACCCGACAGCGGCCTTGCCAGCGTGGATGCCAGCATCCGCAACGTGGGCTACGACGCCTCGCAGAGCAAGCTGGACATCGACTCGGTGACCTTCAGTGGCGCCAATGCCTCGAAGTTCTCGCTGACGCAGGGACTGGGTGCTGGGCTCACCACCGGAAGCCGACTGCTGCGCTTCGCGTTCAACACCGCCGGCGTCACGCCCGGGGCCTACGCCACCACGGCCACCGTTCGCACCAGCGACGAAACGGCCGCGGGGCAGGTTCGCAATGTCACCGTCAACCTCACCGTGGACGTTGGCACCGGACTGCTGGGCGACCTGGATGGCGACGGCTCCGTGAGCTTCAGCGACGTGTCGTTCTTGCTGCTCGATTTCGGCGATTGCAGCGGGGTTCCGGCAGA
>RFQW01000234.1 GCA_009924765.1 Planctomycetota bacterium
TCGAAGGCCTCGTTGGACGAGGGCCATTCCGGCACCGCGCGCAGATTCACGCGCTCGATGCGGCCGATGTGATTGCCCAGCATGATGCGCACCGAATCCAGCGCCGCCTCGGCGGGGACCGGCCGCGCACCACGCGGGCCAAGAATCAGGATAACGGCATGACAACGCCCGTCGGCTCGGCATGCGGCAAGCATGGACCAGCGGCCTTCCAGTTCCGCGGCATCGTCTGGATTGCCCCAGCGCGATGCATCGTCGGTGCTCACGATGCCACCGGCGATCATCAGGTTCGACAGCTGCATGCGCTCCACGCGCGACATCAGGCGCACCGCGATGTCCGAGTGCGGTGCGGACCCGCATGGCCGCTGCAGGCCGCCAGGCCCACGCGATCACCGGGGCCCGAAAGCCACACGGCCACCATGGAGTCCGGCAGGCATCGCGTGATGAAGTCCGCCGTCTCGCGCGAGGCGTGCAGGGCATCCAGTTCGGTGTCCAGACTGCGTCGCAACGCATCGATGCCGAGCATCGGCGCCGAAGCGTCGGCATCGGTCGGAAGCTGCTGGATCAACTGCGTCAGATCACCCGTGGTGCGATGCGCGTCGGTGCATCGCTGCACCAGGCTTCGCAGCTGATCGATGCGCTCGCGACGCTCGCGCGCCATGCGACACGCGCGGACCGCCTCTTCCACTTCGCGTTGGAACGCCTTGGTGCTGAGGGAGGAGGAAATCGCGCGGACCGCGTCATCCGTGCCGGTCGTCGAGGTTCGTGCCGCCGATCCGCGTTCACTGCGATCGCCGATGAGCAGCATGCGCGTGCAGGGTGACAGGCGTCGAACGCGTTCGAGCACCGCCACTTCGTCCACGGCCACGTCGGCAGCCACCAGCACAAGATCGATCACGCGCTCCACGCAGCGAACGAACGCGCGCTCGGCATCCGGCACCACTTCCACGCGGTGCCCGGTCGTCACCAGCTGCTCCAGCCAGTCCGGCCAGCGTGCGGCGTCGCCGATGGCCAGGATCTGGCCCGACCCGATGGAGGCGTGCGTACCACTGTGGATGTCGGTTGGCTTCTTCACGGCTTTCACCGCTTCGGCCTGATTCGGCACCGACTTTCGGACCCGGTGTCCTGAAATCGCCAGATTTTCGGGGTCGCTCAGGCCGGTGGGGCTGCGTGGCGCTGCCGCCACAGGCGCACAGCCTCGGCCTCCCGCGGATACACGGGCACGGCCGCCTCGGGCGCCACATGACGACCCAGCGCCAGAATGGCCCTGCCGGCCTGCAGCACCGCCTCGGCCCCCACGCGCAGCGGCAGGCAGCGCACATCCTGCTGCGCGGCACGCTGACGCCATGATGCAGGCAGGTGCTCGTCGGCGATGAGCCGTCGCACCCCGTCACACGACCATGCCGATGCTTCGGATGAACGCCCATCGTGCGCGATCGCGTCGACGGTGCCCTCCACCCGCTGCACCCAACTCTCGTCGCCCTTGGAGGCAAGCGCCACCCACACGGCATCGCCGGATGACAGTTCACCGGCGAGCACCGAGGCCATGCGCGCGCATGCACCCGCACCCACCGGCACGATGCGCGCGCCGCACGCCAACGACATGGCCTGCGCCGTGGCGTGCGCGATGCGAAGCCCGGTGAAGCCGCCAGGACCCGCGTTGATCATCACCGCGTGCAACCGCTCGGGCGACACGCCAACCTTCGCGAAGGCGCGGTCGATGGCAGGCATCAAGTCCTCGTGCGTGCGATCGCCGGTGCGCACGGATTCAACCACCACCGCACCGTCACCCGACACCACCGCCACGGACTGCTCGCGCTGACTCGTCTCGATCGCCAGCAGCACATCGCGTTCAGCCATCGAGCGCCGCTCCGATCGCCGCCAATGGCACCGCGTTCAACAGCGCTTCCTGCGCCGTGGGCGCAGGCTGGGACAGGTCGAAGGGCACCACGGCCGCGCGTTCATGGTCCGAATTCAGCAGCAACAGCCGTGCGAACGGCGCTTCCGCCCCTTCCTCCACATGCTTGTGGCCTGCCACGAACAGCCGCACGTTCCAGGCGGCGGCAAGTCGCTCCACCTGCTCGGCGTTCTGCCCGCGACCCCAGGTCATGTTCCAGGCAGCGCCGGTGCGCGTGGCGAAATCCTCGTCCACCAGCTCGCGGTCGAGCACGCCCAGATCGAAGTTGGCCATGGCCATCGGTGAAGGCAGCGAGTGCGAACACAGCAGGCCGTTCTCGGTGCGCACGGCCAGCGGCATGGCACGGATGAAGCCACGCAGCGCCGCGTCGACAAGTGCCGCGTCGTCTCCGAAGCTCCACACGAGGCCGTCGTGGAACAGCTTCGTGTTCTCGCCTGCACCCTTGCTCACGGGTTGGTCGAACGCCTGCGCGATCTCGTGGTTGGCCAGCATCGGATGCACCTGCGCCGGATACTGCAGACGCAGCGCCGCCGCCTTGGCCAGCATGCGCCAACTGATGTCGGCGCCATCGGTCAGCCGCTCGCCATGGATCAGCTCGTGCAGGATCAGGTGATGGTCCGGCCGTTCCAGCTGCGCGAAGGCCCTCACCTGCAGGAAGTGGATGGGATGGTCGTGCAGATCGCCCGTGGCGAGCAAGCGACCGCGCGCCGGAAGCGTGACGCAGCAACCCTTGCGCAGCGGATCCTGCCGAAGGCTGTCGGTGGCGCGCTCGAACAGCGCCGCCACGCCCTCGGCGTTCAGGTGATCGATCGCGATCGCGCTCACGGCGCCACCATGGCCGCCACGAAGCAGCGTCCGCCACCGGTGCCGGTCTCGATGGTGACAGGTGCGTACACCAGTCCCGAAGCCTTCAGTCCCGTGGTCACGCGCATCTTCACGCGCATGCGGTCGCCCTGCTTCTCGGCGCCCAGGAACTGCACGGCGATCGCGGGATCCTGCGTGCCCACGCCGCGCACGACATCCCAGTACGGCATGGGCGCCTTGCCCTTGGGCACGCTGTTCTCGTAGTCCACCACCACTTCGCGCGCTTCGCCGGGCTTCATGCGACCGGCCAGCACCACGCTCTCGCCGATGAACCAGCCGCGCTTGTCCACATCGGGGTCGAAGCGCGCACCGGTGCCCTCATTGCGCACGCGCAGCGGAATCAGCGGGCAGTCCGGTCGATCGGTCTCCACCAGCAGCCACTGGCGGAACTTGCCATCGGGCACCATCGACAGATCCCACTGCACCAGATAGTGCGACCGCGGCGCGTCCTTGGCTGGATCGAAGTCGGTGAACACGGGCGGCGCGCCCTCCACGCTCAGGATGCGGAATGGCTTGCCATCGCTGGAGGTGAAGTCGATGACGCCCTTGCGATTGCCCTTCAGCGCGTTGATGAAGGCCGGCGACGGTTGCACCGGCAGCGTCACCACGCCCTCCATCTTGGCGATCAGCGGCTTCGATCCGTCCTTCAGCGTCACGAACACCTTCGCATCCTTGGGGCCCGGTGCCTTCGGCGCATCCATGCTCGCCTTCAGTTCCACCGACGCGCCGGGCGCGATCTCCTTGCCCGCCAGATCGGTGAGCGTGGTGCACTTGCAACTGGGAAACGCCGACACGATGGTGACCGGCTTGCCGCTCACGTTTCGCAGCGTGAAGGTGCGCGTCTGCACCGAACCCGGCGCGATGGCGCCCAGGTCGATGTGCG
>RFQW01000235.1 GCA_009924765.1 Planctomycetota bacterium
TGGTCAGGCGATCCGCCCGTCGCGCGGCCAGCACCAGATCCATGCCCTCCGCGGCCAATGCGCGCGCGGTAGCCGCACCGATACCGCTGCTTCCGCCGGTGATCACGGCCACCTTGCCTTGGAGATTGCCGACTGCCATGCGGCACACGCTAGCACACACGCGGCACGAGCGATGCTTCTATCCTTCGCCCATGTTTCGCCTGCTCTGCTGTCTGCTGCTCACCACGCTGGTCATGTCATGCGCGCCCGTTGCGCAGAGCTCGGACACCAGCCTGTCTTACGGATCGAGCGCGACATCGACGCCCGTCAGCGACACCGGCATCATTCCAGGCCGCACGCGTCCGGCCCCCACGCTTCCACCGAACACACCGCGCCTGCGTGTGGGCGTGTTCGATTTGCCGCCCTACGCGATGAAGGTTGGCTCGCAGTCGCCCTGACGCTGTTCCGCGAGATCGCGCAGCGCCTTGACATGCACTACGACCTGGTGGACTTCCCAACAATGGAGTCGGCCATGTCGGCGCTGTCCAAGAGCGAGATCGACCTGATCGCCGTGGGTGTGGATCCAACCCCCGATCGCGAGACGTACGTGGACTTCACCCACGCCTTCGAGCAGAGCGGCACCAGCGCCGCCGTGCGCATCGACCGATCGCCCTCGCTCACGGGCGTGTGGCATCAGGTGCGTGCGTCCCAGCTGCCAAGACTCTTCCTGGGCGTGCTGGCCTTCATGTTCCTCATCGCCCTGCTGATGACCCTGATCGAGCGCCGCAACAACACCCAGCACTTCGGCGGCACCTGGTGGAAAGGTCTGGGCGAAAGCGTGTGGTGGAGCGTGACCACCATGACCACGGTGGGCTACGGCGATCGCGTGCCCATCACCGTGTTCGGCCGCATCATCGCGGGCACGTGGATGCTGCTGGCCTTCGCGTTGATGTCGGTGCTGGCCGGCGTGATCTCCAGCGAGCTCACCGTGAACCGCTTCCGCCCCATGCTGCAGAGCCTTTCGGAACTGCCCAAGGTTCGCTGCGCGGCCGTGGCGGACTCGGCCGGCGCGATGGACGGTGAGGCGCAGGGACTCAAGGTGCGCACCTTCCCCACCCTCAAGGATGCGGTGACCGCCCTTGCCACCGAGCAGGTGGATGCGGTGCTCGGCGACACCGGCGCGCTCAACTTCATCATTCGCGACAGCTTCAAGAACGAGCTCGCGGTGCTGCCCGAGCCATTGGTGGTGGAATACGTGTGCCTGAGCATGTCACCCAAACTGCCACTCAGCATCCGCGAACCACTGAACTACTGGCTGCTGCGCATCTCGGAAAGTCCCGCGTGGCAGCAGTACCGACGCACCTACGTAGGAACCAACTGACCCATGCCCACCTTCCCCGGACCCCTCATCGGCATGGTGCATCTGGCCGCACTGCCCGGCTCGCCGCGCGCTGCACTGCGCGTGGAGCAGATCGCCAAGGCCGCCGCAACCGAAGCGAAGGCGCTTGAAGCCGCGGGCTTCGATGCCGTGCTGGTGGAGAACATGCACGACCTGCCCTATCTGCGCCGCGAGGTGGGCCCCGAGATCATCGCCGCCATGAGCGCGTGCATGCTGTGCGTGCGCGCGGCGGTGCGCATTCCGGTGGGCGTGCAGATTCTGGCCGGCGCCAATCGCGCGGCCATCGCCGTGGCCAATGCCTGCGGCGGGGCGTTCATCCGCGCCGAGGGATTCCACCTTGCCTCCGTGGCCGACGAGGGCCTGATGGAGGAGGCCGATGCCGGTCCGCTGCTGCGCTTCCGCCGCGCCATCGGCGCCGAGCGCGTGCTGGTGGCCGCCGACGTGATGAAGAAGCACTCGAGCCACGCCATCACGCGCGACCTCGACCTGCACGAGCATGTGAAGACCGCCGAGTTCATGGGCGCCGACGCCGTGATCGTGACCGGCAGCGCCACCGGCGAGCCGGTGGATATGGGCGACCTGCGCGAAGTGCGCGAGGCCACCGCGCTGCCCGTGATCGTGGGTTCGGGCGCCACCGCCGAAAGTGCACCACACCTGCTCGAGCACGCCGACGCGATCATCGTGGGCAGCTCGATCAAGCGTGGTGGTCGCTGGGACAAGCCGCTCGATGCCGCCGCGGCGCGCGCGTTCGTGAAGGCCGCCCGCAAGGCCCGCTGAATGCCATCGATGCAGGTATGGCTGAACGGTCGCGTGGTGCCCCTCGAACAGGCGCACATCAGTCCCTTTGACCGGGGCTTCCTGTTCGGCGACGGCATCTACGAGCTGGTGCGCTTCTTCGACGGCGTTGGCATGTGCATGAACGCGCACATGCGCCGCCTTGAGCGCAGCCTGTGCCTCACGCGCATCGAGGGCTTCACCGCCGCCGACGCCGAGCGCGCCATGCACGCCGTGATGCAGGCCGAGGGGTTGCGCGACGCCGCGGTGTATCTGCAGATCACCCGCGGTGCGCCGCCCATGCGCAGTCACCTGCCACCCACCGGCCTGCAGCCCACCTGCTTCGCCTACGCCGTGGCGTGCGGCGACCTGGATTCGCTTCGCGAGCCCGGCACCATCGCCGTCAGCGTGCAGCCCGACCAGCGATGGCAGCGCTGCGAGATCAAGAGCATCAGCCTGATGGGCGCGGTGCTGCCCATGCTGGAAGCGGCCTCGCAGCAGGCGGAAGAAGCCGTGCTGGTGCGCGACGGCGTGCTGAGCGAGGGCAGCAGCTCGAACATCCTGATCGTGAAGAACGGTGTGCTGGCCACGCCGCCCATCGACGACGATCCATCCATCCTGCACGGCACCGTGCGCGAGGCGGCGTTGCAGGCCGCCCGCGACCTGGGACTGCAGGTGCAGGAGCGCCGCGTGCATCAGGACGAACTGCGCGCCGCCGACGAGGTGCTGGTGGCCAGCAGCCGGCGCATCCTGGCCAGCGTCACGCGGATCGATGACACGCCGTTCGGCGGCGGCGCACCGGGTCCCGTGGCCTGCCGCCTGCTCGACCGCATGCGCCAGGATCTGCGCACGCAGATCGCCGCCGCCAAGGCGCGCTGAACCAACCCTAGAATCGCGGCCATGCAGAAACTGCTGGCCATCTCCGTCGGCAACAGCCGAACCGCCGTCGGTCGTTTTCTTGGCACCACGCTCGAAGCGCAGGACCATCTCGAGAACGGCGACGTGAAGACACTCGCATTGGCGATCGAACGCCACTGGCAGTCGATGGATGACGACGACGCCACCGTGGTGATGTGCAGCGTGAACGATCGCGTGGCCAATCCGCTCGAGTCCGAACTTGGCACGCTGCTGGGCGCCGAGGTGCTGCGCGTGCGCCGCGACCTGCCGATTCCGATCGGCACCTGCGTGGATGACGATGCCAAGGTGGGCGACGACCGACTGCTTGCTGCCGCGGCCGCCTACGACGGCCTGAAGCAGGCCGTGGTCGTGGTGGATGCCGGCACCGCCATCACGGTGGATTTCGTGGATGGCGAAGGCACCTTCCATGGCGGCGCCATCGCGCCGGGCGCCGCGCTGCAGCTGAAGTCGCTGCACGAGCACACCGACATGCTGCCTCGCGTGGCCTTCGCGCAACCCGATGCCGCCGAGGCCTTCGGTCGCAACACCGCGGCCGCCATGCTGCTTGGCGTGTACGAAGGCCTGCGCGGCATGACGCGCCGCCTTGTGGAG